>CAYFNP010000001.1:0-24593 GCA_964344425.1 uncultured Bifidobacterium sp.
CTTCGAGGCCTGCGTCGCGAGTGTCATATCGGACATCACCGGAACCCAGTGAAACGTCAGGTCCCATGCCGTCTCCGAGGGCGGCGGCGGGCACAACCTCGCGTACCACCGGTAAGTGATGCCGTCGATCTTCTTGAACGAATACGGCCTGTATTGGTCGTCGCTGATGACCGTCGTTCGCCACGTGCATCGGGCCACCGACGCATCGGCGGGCTCGCCGACATTGACACCCGCCATCAAGGTCCGACCCGAAGCGTCGACGTCGATGCTCGACTCACCGGGAACGCTCGCGGCACGAACGTCGCGTGGTGCGGTGGGGGAGACGATCGCCCCTGCACCCACGAGAACGGCCGTCAGAAAATGACGCAACCGTTGACGATTTCTCCCGCTCAGCGAGAGACGCGGGGGGTGAGAACGGCGTTGGTTCATGGCGCGGTCCTTTCGGCCGGCGCCCCACCCCTATTGGGACTGACTCGTTCCGGTTGGTCCGGAAAGTGACGAATGTACGAAGACATCAGCATGGCACGGCCTGCTTTCTTTGTGTTGTCGGCTGTTGGCATCGGCGTTGGTGCCGTCGGTCGAATGTGTGCGCTGCACGGGTAGGCTCAACAGACCCCAAATTCGGCCAGATGCAGGTTTCACCGACGAGATGACCGCCCAGCACCCCGACATTCCCGAGGAACAGGCTCACATCGACCACGCGTATGCGTGCCTCGAGCAGTCGCGCAACGATGCATGGAAGTTGCGCGACCTCACCGAGCCGGGCCTCGGAGGAACGTTCCAGGCGCGCTACGAGCGTGACGTCTTCGACGAGGCTCTCCTCAACCGTCTGGCGCAGCTCGACCTTGGCGACGCGGCGCTCGTCTTCGGGCGCATCGACCGCTATGCCGAAAGCCCCGACAAAGTCGAGAGCTTCCACATCGGCCGCCTTGCCGTGGCCGACGAACAGCGCGAGCCGGTGGTCATCGACTGGCGCGCGCCGGTCGCCGAGCCGTTCTACCGAGCCACGGGTCGCGAAACCATGGGCCTGGCCCGCCGCCGACACTTTGCGGTTCACGGGCGCCAGTTGCTCGGCATCGAGGACGAACTCTTCGGCGAGGGGCACATCGGCGTCGGCGCCGATGTCGGCGACGAACTACCGGTGGGTCTCCGTGGCTACAGCACCCTTCTCGCCGCGCTCGAACGCGGTCGCACCGGGCAGTTGGGCGACATCGTCGCCACCATTCAGTCGGAGCAGGACGAGATCATTCGCTCGCCCCAACCCGGGGTCCTTGTCGTTCAGGGCGGGCCGGGTACCGGCAAGACGGTCGTTGCCCTGCACCGCGCGGCTTACCTTCTTTATACGTACCGCTTTCCGCTCGAGGACCAAGGTGTTCTCGTCATCGGGCCGAACCGCGTCTTCTTGCGCTACATCGAACGCGTTCTGCCGAGCCTCGGCGAGGCGGGGGTCGAACAAGTCGTACTCGGTGACCTCGTACCCGATGTCGAATACGGCGCGGTCGACACACTTGCCGCGGCGCGGGTCAAGGGCGACGTGCGCATGGCCAAGATGGTTGCAAAGGCGGTGTCCGACCGCGAACGTCCGCTGAAGGACGACCTGCGACTTCCGTTCGGCGCGGGTTACGTGCGCATCGGGGCGGCGGCAACCGCCGACATCGTGCGTGGTGCGCGACGCAGATACCGGCGCCACAACGCCGCGCGACGCTGGGTCGAGAACGAGGTTCTCGCGGTGCTCGCAACGTCATGGAACAGGCCCGGGCTGTCGATCGATGAACTTCGTTCTTCGATGCGAACGTTGCCCGAATACCGCGGCGCCCTCGAGCGGATGTGGCCGGTGCTCACGCCGGCGGAGTTGTTGAACGACCTGTACGGATCCAAGGCGTTGCTCCGTCTCGCGGGGGAGAAGTACTTCGCCGAGGACGAGTATCTCTCGCTCCACCGTCCGAGAGTGCACGCCATCGAAGATGCGCGCTTCAGCGAGCACGACGTGGCGGTGCTGGATGACGCTTTCGAAGTGCTCGGTCCCGTCCCGCGAAAGGGCGGAAAGTCCGATGAAACCGACGAGGTTCGCACCTACGGTCACATCGTTGTCGACGAGGTGCAGGACCTCACGCCGATGCAACTGCGCATGGTTGCGCGTCGCTCGCTGAACGGATCGATGACGATCGTCGGTGACATCGCACAGGCAACGGGTGCACTCGCCCCGACGGATTGGCGCGACGTACTCGCGCACCTACCCGACCGCAAACCCGCACGAATCGTCGGCCTTTCGGTTGGCTACCGCATTCCCGGCGCGATCATGTCGCTTGCCGACAGGGTGATGGAGGCTGCAGCACCGGGATTGCGCGCCCCGCGATCGGTTCGCGACGGCGGCAGCGCACCCGAGTTCGTGCGGGCCGAGCAATCACCGGGGCTTGCCGCTGCGGTCGTCGACGCGACGCGCCGACTCGTCGACGAGTTGTCGGGCGGCAACGTCGCCGTCGTGTGTCCCGACCCGATGGTCGATGCGCTGTCGCGGGAACTGTCGGCGGCCGGAATCGTCCACGGACGCGCCGCTGCAACCGCACTCGACACCGGTGTCACCGTGGTGCCCGTCAGCCTGGTGAAGGGTCTCGAACTCGATGGCGTGGTCGTAGTCGAACCGACCGACATCGCCGAAACCGAAGGTCTCGGTTTGCGAGCTCTCTACGTTGCCCTCACGCGTGCGACACAGCGACTCACGATCGTGCACGCGCGGGAACTTCCCGACTGCATGCGCTAGTTGCCCAGCGAATCGAACTTCTGTCGCAGGGGTTCGACCGCGAGTCCGAGGAACCGTGTCGCCTTGTCGGCGTCGGCAGGACGCTTGCGTTCAACCGCGGTGGTGTAAAGGCCGACCAAGCGCGTCAGGTCGTCGACGATGTCGCTGCCAAGCGGTGCCAGGCGGGGCTGAATGGCCTGCCAGGTTGCCGTGATGTCGGCGAGTTTCGTTCGCGCAAGCGCACTGTCACCCGATGCGACGTCGTTTCCCAAGCCCGCACCGATTCGCATGATGTTGTCGAAAAGTTCGTTCACGGTTCCGCGCGGAATGGTGGTCGACGTTTCCACCGGTGCGGTGGTGGTGGTGAGGTCGCTTTCGATCGTCGTGGCGCAACCGGCCGCCGTGACGACGACGAGTGCGAGCAGGCCGGCGACGGGGCGGCGCATCATTTCGTGGCTGCGACTCATTCGGCAACGGCGACGAGCAGTCGCGCCGACTCGTACGAACCGACGGTCAGAGCACGACCATCGATCGCAACGTCGACGCTGCCGTCGGGGTTCGTCGCGGTCACGGTGGCGCGGCGGCCGGGAAGAAGTTGCGACGTCTCAAGGAAGTCGAGAACGCCGGGGGTGAACTCGAGCGTCTCGGGGATGCGCGTGACCGTGAATTCGGTTCCTTCGCGAACGTCGGACAATGGGCGAGATGTACCCGAGACGTGACCGCTGCCCGGGATCGGATTTCCGTGCGGACAAGTGGTGGGGTTGCCGAGCAACCGGACCATCGCACCCTCGATCTCGTCGGACATGACGTGTTCCCACTTGCCGGCCTCGCGGTGCGCGGTTGCCCACGAGAGTCCGAGAACGTCGGTGATGAACCTTTCGGCGAGGCGGTGCTTGCGCACGACGCTGATGGCCAGCGACACGCCCACGTCGGTGAGGGAAATCGTCGTGCCGTCGGTGCGCACGAGTCCCTCGGACTCCATGCGCTTGATCATCTCGGACACTGAAGGACGTGACACCGAGAGACGCTCGGCGATGCGTGCCTGAATTGCGGGTACACCATCTTCGTGCAGTTCGTAAACGCACTCGCAGTATTCCTCGAACGCGGGGTGGTGCTCTCCGGGGTGAGGCATGACCCGAGCCTAGTGACGACCCCGTTGCACCCGTGAATTAGCGTCGAAATCAGTGCTCGATATTTTTCGTCCAGCCGTCGCCGAATGGTTCGCGTCGTCGTTCCCCGAACCAACCCGACCACAGGCATTGGGTTGGCCACGCATCGCGGCGGGCGAACACACGCTCATCTGTGCGCCGACCGGCAGCGGTAAAACGTTGACCGCTTTCTTGTGGTCGATCAACAGACTCACCGCCGACGCGCCGCCTGCCGGCACCGCAACGCGTGTGATCTACGTCTCGCCACTTCGCGCGCTTGCATTCGACGTCGAGAAGAACCTCCGCGCACCGCTTGCGGGCATCGCGCTCGCCGCCGAACGTCGGGGCGAGTCGTTCCACGACGTCACCGTCGGACTGCGCACCGGCGACACTCCCGCCCGTGATCGACAGGCGATGTTGCGTCGACCGCCCGATCTCCTCATCACGACACCCGAATCGCTGTACCTGATGTTGACGTCGCAGGCACGCCGCACGCTTGCCGACGTCGACACGGTCATCATCGACGAGATCCATGCACTCGCCGGTACGAAACGCGGCGCCCATCTCATGATGAGCCTCGAACGACTTGCACGGGTGACGAAGGTGCAACCGCAGCGCATCGGTCTCTCCGCCACCCAACGTCCGCTCGAAGAAACGGCGCGCTTTCTCGGCGGCTACTCCGAAGGACGTCCGCGCGACGTCGCCATTGTCGATGCCGGTGTGCGCAAGCCTCTCGAACTCGAGGTCGTGGTACCGGTCGAGGACATGGGGGAGATCGGTCAACCGGTTGTCGAACTCACCAGTGGCCCAGCCACCGCGGCGTTGACTCCACGTCGCACCAGCATCTGGCCCAGTCTCTATCCGCAGATCCTCGAACAGGTCCTTGCGCACCGCAGCACGATCATCTTCTGCAACGCACGGCGTCAGGCGGAACGTCTGGCGGCAAATCTGAACGAACTCGCAGTCGAGTCGGGCATGGCCGACGATCTCGTCAAGGCCCACCACGGGTCCCTCGCCCGCGAACAACGCATCGTCATCGAGGATCAACTGAAGAAGGGCACGTTGCGCGGACTCGTCGCGACGTCGAGCCTTGAACTCGGTATCGACATGGGTGCGGTCGACCTTGTCATTCAGGTCGAGTCACCCGGTGCCGTCAGCCGCGGATTGCAGCGCATCGGACGCGCCGGACACGGTGTCGGAGAAGCCAGTCGCGGACGTCTCTTCCCGAAGCACCGCGGTGATCTCGTCGAAACCGCCGTGGTCGCACGTCGCATGGTCGACGGCCTCATCGAATCCACGCGCTACCTTCGCAACCCACTCGACGTCCTTGCACAACAGATCGTCGCCGAGGTTGCCATCGCGGGCGAGACCACCGTTGCAGACCTCGCGGTGATGGTGCGCCGTTGTGCGAACTTCGCCGAAATATCCGACGAGGTGCTGCACAACGTTCTCGACCTTCTCGCCGGTCGATATCCGAGCGACGAATTCAACGAGTTGCGTCCGCGCCTCGTGTGGGACCGCGTCGCCGATCGGGTGCGTGCGCGCGACGGGGCGCAACGTCTCGCGGTGACGAACGGAGGCACGATTCCCGACAGGGGTCTCTACGGGGTATTTCTGCCCGACGGCACGCGCGTCGGCGAACTCGACGAAGAGATGGTGTACGAGAGTCGTCCGGGGGAGACGTTTCTCCTCGGTGCCTCGACCTGGCGCATCGAAGACATCACGCACCAGAAGGTCATCGTCAGCCCCGCGCCGGGAGAGCCGGCGAAAATGCCGTTCTGGCACGGTGACCAACTCGGTCGGCCCGCCGAACTCGGACGCGCGGTTGGTGAATTCCAGCGTCGCGTCCGGGAACTCCGCGTCGATGAAGCCCTGGACGAACTGACGACGCGGCACTTTCTCGACGCATTTGCCGCGAACAACGTGGTCAACTACCTCGCCGAACAGGCCGAGGCGACCGGCGTGGTGCCCGACGACCGCACCATCGTGGTCGAGCGGTTCCGCGACGAACTCGGCGATTGGCGCATGTGCATCCACTCTCCGTACGGCGTCCCCGTGCACGCGCCATGGGCGATGGCCATCGAACACCACCTGCGCGAACGTCTCGACATGCCCGTCGACATGATGTACGCCGACGACGGCATCGTTCTGCGTTTGCCCGAGGCTCTCGAGAACCTGCCACTCGAGGATTTGTTGCCCGACCCCGAAACCGTCGACGAGACGTTGGTTGGTGTCGTGCCCGGCACTGCGCTGTTCGCCGCGCGTTTCCGGGAATGCGCGGGTCGAGCACTGCTGTTGCCACGACGGCGGCCCGACCAGCGAACACCGCTGTGGCAGCAACGCCAGCGTGCGGCCGATCTGTTGGCCGTTGCCAGCAAATTCCCCGCGTTCCCGATGCTGCTGGAGACCAGCCGCGAGTGCCTTCAGGACGTTTTCGACCTGCCGGCACTGCGCGAGGTGCTCGCCGACGTCCGGTCACGTCGCATCAAGGTCGTCGCGGTCGACACACCGCGGCCGTCGCCGTTCGCACAGAGCCTGCTCTTCAACTGGATTGCGATGTACATGTACGGCGGTGACGCGCCGCTCGCCGAGCGTCGCGCGGCGGCCCTGTCGCTCGACCGCGAACTGTTGAACGAACTTCTCGGTGCCGAGGAACTGCGGGAACTTCTCGACGTCGATGCGATCACCGAGGTCGAGCTTGCGGCGCAGTGCATCGCCGATGGCAGGCGCGCGCGGTCGATCGATGAATTGCACGACGTACTGCGCAAGGTCGGTGACCTGTCGCGTGCCGAGATCGACGTGCGTTGCGAAGTCGGGGTCGCGGGCTTGATCGACGAGCTCGTCGATCAGCGACGCGCGATTTCCGTCGCGGTCGCCGGTGAGCAGCGTTTCGCGGCGGCCGAGGACGCAGCGCTCTACCGCGATGCGCTCGGCTGCTCGTTGCCGCTCGGATTGCCGCGCGATTTCACCGAACCCGTGGCGCGTCCACTCGAGGCGTTGGTCGCGCGCTTCGCCCGCACCCATGCGCCGTTCACCACCGCGGTTGTTGCGTCACGTTTCGCGGTCACCATCGAGCGGGTGCTCGGTGCCCTGCGTGCGCTCGAGGCCGACGGTCGCGTGGTGTTGGGTGAGTTCCAGCCGCGCGGGGTCGAGCGTGAGTGGTGTGACACCGAGGTTCTGCGCCAGATCCGTCGGCGATCGCTGGCGGCGCTGCGCCGCGAGATCGAGCCGGTCGAACACGAAACCTTCGCGCGCTTCCTTCCGGCGTGGCACGGAATCGCGACCGCCGCCGACGAACGCACGGCGTCGGGCCGTGTCACGGGGCGACAGGGTGGACCCGATGCGTTGGTCGACGTCATCCAGATGCTGCAGGGCGTGGCGATCGTGGCGTCGACGCTCGAGAACGACGTCCTGCCGCAGCGCGTTCGCGGCTACCGCCCGACCGATCTCGACGCCTTGTTCGCGAGTGGCGAGGTGGTGTGGGTCGGGGCCGGCGCCATCGGTTCGAACGACGGTCGGATACGCCTCTTCTTTGCCGACCAGATCGACGAGCTCCTCCCCGCGTATGACATTCCCGAGGCGCCATCGGGACAACTTCACGAAGCGATCCGTCTCGCGCTGCGTCAACGTGGCGCCAGTTTCTGGAACGGAATCGTCGCGGCAACGCCCCAGTCCACTGACGGCGAGCGACTCGCGGCGCTGTGGGACCTGGTGTGGGCCGGCGAGGTCACCAACGACACGCTGACGCCGCTGCGTTCACTCGTCGGCGGTGCACGCTCGGGGTCGGGCCGTCGTTCGCAACGCCCGACCAACCGCCCGCGCTCGATGCGGCTCACACGCGTCGGACCTCCCGCGGGGTCCGGGCGTTGGAGTTTCGTCGGCGACGTGTCCGAAGGCCCCGCCGACGACACAGAGGCAACCGTCAATCTGCACGCCATCGCGATGCAGATGTTGCAGCGTCACGGCGTGGTTACCCGCGAGGCCGTGCTCGCCGAGGGCGTGAAGGGTGGGTTCGCCGGTGTGTACGGCGTGCTGAAGGTCCTCGAAGAGCGGGGAAGCGTGCGTCGTGGTTACTTCGTCGATGGCCTCGGGGCCGCGCAGTTCGCGCTGCCCGGTGCAGTCGACAGGTTGCGGGGGATGCGCGACACCTCGTTCGGGGAATCGGACGCCGATGCGAACGATGCGCTCGTCATTGCAGCAACCGACCCCGCCCAGCCGTACGGTTCGGTTCTCGGCTGGCCGACCAGCGCCGGGCGGCCGGCCCGCACTGCGTCTGCACTCGTCATCCTGCGCGCCGGTCGACCACTCGCGTGGTACGACACGCGTTCGGGAAACCTCGTCGTTCTCGGCGATTTCGATGCAGTCGACGCGCGCACCGTGGCTTCTTCGCTTGCAAGGACCGGCAAGGACGGCCGTGTCCGCAGCGTCACCGTGCGGAAGATCGACGGCTCCGAACCGACCGCGTCGCCGCACGCGGAACTCTTGATCGACGAACTGCGTGCAGCGGGTTTCGTCGAGGGCTATCGCGGTTACACGCTGCGCTGAGTCTGCGAAGACTCAGGTCGATTTCTTGCCGACGGATCGCAGTCCGGCCCACGCGAGGGTCGACAATTGCTGGCCGATCGAGTCGGGGTCGAATTTCTTTCCGCGTTGGATGAGATAACGCGCCGCACCCTCGCTCATGCCGATCAGCGCGTGCGCGAAGACCCGCTGCTGTTCGGCATCGACGTCGGCAGCGATCAACGGGGCGATCATCTCGGCCGTGGTCTTCTCGATGCGATTCGACACCGTGGCGAATTCTTCGTCACGACGGGTACCGCTGCCGAATAACAGCCGGAAGGCGTCGGGGTCGTCCATCACCCAACGGAAGTAGGCGGTGATGCCGGCGGTGGTTTTGTCGCGACCCGAGGGTGCGGTTTCAGTGGCGAGTCGAATGGCGACGATCATGGATTCGCCGACCGCCTCGAGCGCGGCGATGTAGAGCGCCCGCTTGGATTCGAAGTGCTGGTACAGAACCGGCTTGGTGACACCGGCTGCGTCGGCCACGTCGTTCATCGACGCGTTGTGGAAACCCTTCTGTGCGAACACGCGCAGAGCAACGCCGAGAATCTGCTCGCGCCGCTCGGGTGCGGACAGGCGGGGAGAGGTCATGCTCATCGGCCGGCCTCGTTGTCTTCACGCTCGGCGGCCTTGACCGCGTAGCCGAGGACGATCGACGGCGCGAGCAGGATCGACCCACCGACCAGTCCGACGGTCATCATCGTCACCATCGCTCCGTTGAACCCGATGGCGAAGGCGAGAACGAAAACCGAAACGGTGAGCGCGTAGAGCAAGTAGCCGATTCGATTGGCAAGCAGAGACCATCGCGCAACCTGGGCGCGGCGTGCGCGTACGGGGTCGGCGTCGACGGGGCTCGCCGACGTGCGCGGGGTCGGGGAGGTTTGCCCTGAAGCCATACAGTCAAGGGAATGGTAGGGGTGAGCGGACCAAAAGATACGAGCGGAGCCGTGAATGGCAGCGGAGCCGTGAATGGCACGGTCAGCCTTGATTGGCACGACGAGCGCGTTGCAGTGATCACGATTCGCCGCCCGCATCGGCGCAACGCCGTCGACCTCGACGCGCTGCGTGCTATTCGTTCCCACCAATTGGCCGTCGCTGACCGCGCTCGAGTCGTGGTTCTGACCGGCGAGCCACCGGCCTTCTGTGCCGGCGCCGACCTGAACGGAGTCGAAGGTGACGAGTTCGCCGACGCTTTGGGCGACGCACTGCGCGGCTTCACGCAATTGCAGTGCGTCACGCTTGCCGCAATCGACGGCCCCGCAATGGGGGCGGGGAGCCAACTCGCGCTGTCCTGCGACCTGCGAATGGCGACCGCAACGAGCAGGTTCGGAATTCCGGCCGCGAAACTCGGATTGGTGGTCGACAGATGGACCATCGAGCGCGCGGGACACGAATTCGGTTGGCCCGTTGCGCGGCACATGCTGCTCGGTGGCGGCGTCTACACGACGGAGCAGTTGCATCCGCTCGGCGGCATTCATCGCATCGGCGCGCTCGCCGATGCTCTCGAATGGGCGGAAGAGGTCGCTGAACTCGCTCCGCTGTCGAACGCGGCACACAAACACGGCTTTGAAACCGCGATGGCACCGCACCAAGGCGACGCGATCTTCGACGAGATGCGCGCGCGTGCGTGGTCGAGCAACGATGCCCTCGAGGGTCCGCGCGCATTTCTCGAGAAGCGAAAGCCGCGGTTCTCGGGGAACTGAGACGGCGGCGTCAGGTGCTGGCCGGCAGCAGCAGGTTGAGATACCGGTACCACCAATAGAGAACGAAGAGGAACGGCAACGCCGTGACGGACCACGCGATCGCAAATGCCGCAACCCGGCCGAAGCGACCACGGGCGAGATGACGTCGCCACCGTCCGCACGCCCAGCCGATTGCCGCGAGCGCGGCGCCGAGCAGGATGGTTGGCAACACGGCGCCGCGATCGGAAAACCATCCATCGATTTTCACGAGGCCCGTATCGAAGGGTTCGTCGACCGCGACGTTTTCGGTCGGCGCGAGCGTCGTGCTGGTGATGCTCGTCGTCGGTGAGGTCGTGGTCGTGGGTTTCGACGACGTGGGTGGGGAAGTCGTCGACACCGACGATGGCAGCGGTTCTCTTGAAACGAGCTCGGCGGTGACGACGAGACGCTTCGACGTGCTGTACCTGGGGTGACACGTGATCAGCGTGACCATTGTGCGGTCACCGTCCGGCTGCAGCACCTCGGTGCGTTCGGGTGCGACGATTCGCGAATCGATCACCTCGAAGGTGAACTTGCCCGATGTCGTCGTGACGTACACGGGGTCACCCGTGCGCACCTCGTCGAGGTCGGCAAAGGGCGCACCGTAGGTGGTGCGGTGGCCCGCAATCGCGCTGTTGCCGACCTCTCCCGGTCGCGCGGTGCCCGGGATGTGCCCGGGTCCGTGCCGCAATGCCGAGACCGACACGCCCTCGACGACGATGTCGGCAATGCCCGCAGCGGGAACCTCGAGCAGCGCGATCGCGGAATTCGGACGGTTGGGTGTCGCGATTGGTGAAACAACCGGCGTTTCGGATCCGGCCGAGCCGCCGGTCGTATCCGGAACGGATACTGCGGGTGTCGTCGCGATCAACGCGGCGAAGTCGTCGCGCAACGTGGCCTGGGCGCGACGGGTTTCGATGGCCGTGCCCCACAATTGATAGGCGACGAGACCAAGGAGCAGCAGGCCGGCGGTGATGCAACCACGGCCCACGAGGCCGAGCAGTCGGTCGACCGAACGACGACTGATACGTGGTCCGCGCCGCGTTTTCATTCGAATCGCACCCTAGTGGGTCGACTTTGCCGTCAGTCAGTAGCGTCACGGGAGTGGAGCAGACATCCGTCATCGACGTGCGTGATGCGGTCGTGCTGCTCGGAAATTTCCCCGCACTTGCCGAGGCAACGCTGACCGTTCGTTCGGGAGAGTTGTTGTTGGTGCAGGGTCCCAACGGTGCGGGAAAAACCACACTGTTGCGTTTGTGCGCCGGTCTCGTTCCTCTTGCCCGAGGTGCGGCGCGGGTCATGGGCCACGACGTCGGCACTTCGCGCGACGCGGTTCGCGCATCGGTTGGCTTCCTCGGTCATGCGAACGGTTTGTACGGCGATCTCACCGCGGCCGAGAACCTCGCGTTTTGGGGTCGGTTGGTCGGTGCATCGCGCGGAGAAATCGATTCAGCCGCCGAACGCATGGGCCTTGCGGGACGTCTGCTCGGCATGCAGGTTGGCCGAATGTCGGCGGGGCAGAAGCGGCGAACCGCACTCGCGGTGATGGTGGTGCGCCGCGCGGGATTGTGGCTGCTCGACGAACCACATGCCGGACTCGATGCGGCGGGTCGTGACGACATCGACGCCCTGTTGCGCGACGCGGTTGCTTCCGGTGCAACCGTCGTTGTGGCTTCGCACGAACTGGAACGGGCCGGGGCTCTCGCAACGCGCAGGGTCGAAGTGGTCGGTGGCAGGGTTCGCGAGATCAACGGGGACGATCAATGAGCGGCCCTTCGACTCTCTCCGTTGCGCGCGCGGTGGCGACCAAGGACCTGCGCGTCGAGTTACGCAGTCGCGTCATGGTGAACCAGGTCCTTCCGTTCGCCGCGATCATCATGGTTCTCTTCGCGTTTGCACTCGACAACGACGGACTGCTGCAGCGTGTCGCGCCCGGGCTCGTCTGGATGGCAACACTTTTCACGTTGCTCGTCGTCGTTCAGCGCTCCTTTGCTGTCGAAGCCGAGGACGATGCGATCGTCGCGCTGCGCACCGCCGGTATCGCGCCCGAAGGCGTCTATCTCGGCAAGGTTGCTGCTCTTGCGGCCCAACTCTTCGTGTTCGAGGCCGTTCTCGCGGTGCTCGCGCTCGTTCTCTATCGGGTCAACGTCGACGTGTCGGGCGCTGTGTTGCTGGTCACAACAGCCATCCTCGCTTCCGTCGGACTCGCCGCGCTCGGCGCGGTGTTCGGTGGGCTGGGGGTCGCGGGTCGGGGTCGCGAAACGCTGCTTCCTCTTCTCTTGTTGCCGGCGGTCGCTCCGTTGCTGATCGGTGCAACCCGGGCAACCGAGGCTGCGTTCGGGTCGGATGGCGCGACTGTGTCCGAGGGTTGGCCGTGGGTCGGGCTGCTTGCCGTGTGTGGCGCGATCTTCCTGTTTGGTGGAACACTGGGGTTCGGCCCCCTCACCGACGAGTAGCCGTTCCGCCATGCCAGCCTCCCCGCCGCCGACACGCACCTCCGCGACGCGCAATCTCGGAGCCATCTCGATTGCCGGCGCTCTCGTTCTGACGGTTCTTGGCCTCTTCGCCACGGCCGAGGACGTCGACCAGGGCAGCAGCGTTCGCATCATGTACGTGCACGTACCCACGGCATGGGTCGCCTACCTCGCATTTGTTCTGACGGCCGTGTGTTCGGCTGCTCATCTCTGGGGTCGTCGCCATTCGATTCACCTCGACCGGGTCGCCGGCGCCTCGGCCGAGGTCGGCGTGATCTTCATGGGCGTCACCCTCGTCACGGGAAGTTTGTGGGGTCGACTGTCGTGGGGGACCTACTGGCAGTGGGACCCGCGTCTCACGACGACCGCGTTCCTCTTCGTCACCTACGTCGGCTATCTCGCGGTGCGCGGTCTCGGCGGAACCCAACAGCAGCGCGCCCGGCGTTCCGCTGTCGTTGCTCTTCTTGCGGTTCTCGAAATACCGCTCGTGCACTTCAGCGTCGTCCTATGGCGGTCTCTCCACCAGAAGGCGACCGTCCTGCGTCCGAACGGTGACGTCACGATGGACGGGCTGATGCTCTTCACGCTGATCTTCGGCGTCGCAGTCTTCACCGCCATTTTCGCGTGGTTGGTTTTGCACCGCAGCCGCGTCCTTGCGCTGGTCGATGCCGTGGAACTGCGGGGCATCGACGCCGCACTCGAGGCCCGTCGCGCAGAGGAGGCCGTGCGATGAAACACGCCGACTTCATCGTCATCAGTTGGGTTCTTTCTTTCGCGCCGATCGCCTTCTACGCGTGGCGCAATGCTCGGCGTGCACGTCGACTCGATTCACTCGTCAACGCCGAGGACAAGCCGTGGACCTGAGCCCACGTCCCACGCCGGTCGGACCCGCGGGGCCTGCCGGCTCGCGTTCGTTGCGCCGTCGGTGGGTCTCGATGGCCATTCTCGGAGCCGTCATCGTCGTCGGGGGAGTTGTCGTCACGAAGTTCCTCTCGACGGCAATCGACTATTACTGCAACGTCGACGAGGTCGGAGTGCGCGACGGCTGCGAGGCCGACCGTCGACTGCGGGTGCAGGGCACCGTCGACGAGGGCAGCATCAAACAGGCGGCGGGAACCACGACCTTCGTGATCTCGTTCAAGGACGCGCACCTCGACGTTCGATACGACGGTGATCCGGGCGGTGTATTCCAGGAGTGCATTCCGGTCGTTGCGCACGGTCGGATGGTGAACGACGTGTTCCTCAGTGATCGCATCGAAGTGAAGCACTCGAACACCTACGTGGCGAAGAACGAGGGCCGCATGAAGGAAGCGTCCGACGCCTCCGATGCGTGCAATCGTGCATCGTCGGGGAACGGGTAGTCGCGTTGACAGGATTCGTCGTGCTGGCGAGCGGTCTGGCCGGCCCCGTCGGCCGCGGAACACTTCTCGTGGGCGTCGTCGCCGCCGCATTCGGTGCCGTCGCTGCAATCACCGCAGCCCGTGAGTCGGCGCGCGGCGAAGTTGTTCGTACAGCACGGCTGGTTCCGCGTTTCGTCGGCCTGGCCTTTCTTGCGTCGCTCGGGTCGATGGTCGCCATGGAGTGGGCGATGATCACGCGCGACTTCTCGCTTGCCTACGTGCAGGAGCACGGGTCGCGTTCGACCCCGGCGCTCTACAACTTCACTGCCGTGTGGAGCGCCCTCGAGGGGTCGATTCTTCTGTGGATCTTCGCGTTGGCACTGTCAGCGGCACTTGTCGTCTGGCGATATCGACGGCGTCTCGACGATGAACTGATCTCGTGGGCAGTCGCGGTGATCTGCATCGTCATGGTCTTCTTCTTCATTCTCAGCTTCGGACCCGCGAACCCGTTCGCGCAGGGCGCACCCGGAGTCACCGACGGCCCCGGACCGAATCCTTTGCTGCAGAACCACATCCTCGTTCTGTTCCACCCACCGATCCTCTATCTCGGCTACGTCGGATTCACGGTGCCGTTCGCATTTGCGATCGCCGCGCTCGTGACCGGTCGTGTCGGCGAGGGCTGGCTGATCGAGACCCGTCGCTGGACCCTGTTCGCGTGGGGGTTCCTCACCGTCGGCATCATCCTCGGTGGTTGGTGGAGCTACGAGGTGCTCGGCTGGTCGGGGGTGTGGGCGTGGGATCCCGTCGAGAACGCCAGCTTCCTGCCGTGGTTGACCGCGACGGCCTACATCCACTCGGTACTCGTTCAAGAGCGTCGCGGGATGCTGCGCGTGTGGAACCTGTCGTTGTTGCTCGCCACTTTCAGCCTGACGATCCTCGGAACCTTCCTGACCAGGTCCGGTGTCACGCAAAGCGTTCACGCTTTCAGCGAAAGCGACATCGGCACTTATCTGTTGGTGTTCTTCGGGCTCATCGTCGTGGTGTCCCTCGGGCTGATCGCGCGACGTGGCGATGAACTGCGTTCACCCGGCGCAATCGACTCGCCGGTGTCACGCGAAGGGGCGTTCCTGGCGAACAATGTCCTCTTCAGCGTCTTCGCATTCGTCGTTCTTCTCGGAACCGTGTTTCCCCTGATCATCGAGGCGCTGCAGAACAGGCAGATCTCGGTTGCCGAACCGTTCTTCGACAGTCTCTCGACGCCGATCGGCATCGCGATGCTGGCTCTCATGTGCATCGCACCGGTGCTGCCGTGGCGCAAGGCCTCGGGTGAGTTGCTTCGCGATCGCCTTTTCTGGCCCGCGTGGTGCGGAGTCGTGGCCCTCGTCGTCAGCCTCGCGGTCGGCGCCGACGGACTGGCCCCGTTGGTCGCTTTCATGTTGGGGGGTTTCGCGTCCGGTGCGGCTCTCCGTCAACTCGTGCTCGCGACGCGACGTCAGGGCTGGCGCGGCCTCGTGGGTCGGGCGAACGGCGGAATGATCGTGCACATCGGCGTCATCCTCATCGCGGTTGCACTCTCCGCATCGAATTCCTACACGCGGTCGCAAGAGCTCCGCCTCGTGCAGGGCAAGCCCGCGAACTTCGCCGGCCACACGTTCGAACTCGTCGGCTTCGACGAGGTGAAAGACGACCGCAGCACCGCGGTCAAGGCTCTCGTCGAAGTCGACGGTGGTCGGGCGTACGCTCCGGCGATCACGAAGTTCACCAACATGGGAATGAACGTCGGCACGCCATCCGTGAAGACGAGCTGGCGGTACGACATCTACCTCACGCTCGAGCCGCCCGTGAAGAAGGATTCGGGTGAGGCGCGGGTCAAGGTTTTCGTCAAACCACTGATCATGTGGTTGTGGATCGGCGGCGGCTTGATGGCGCTCGGCACCGTGCTCGCCGCGTTCCCGGGGCGGCGTCGCAAACCCACCGATCCGACGTCGGCCCCGATCGTCACCGAACACGCGGGTTCGGCACCGTGACGCAGCGTCCGCGCCTTGCGCGTCGAGTCGTTCCCGTCGTCGCGGTCGTGCTCGCCGCATTCTTCGTGGTGCTCGCCGTGGCCAAGCCGCGCGGCGACTCCGACGCTTCGTCACCGCTGATCGGCCAGGCGGCACCGGCGGTCGTGTCGACGTTGGTCGGTGGGGGAGAATTCGACCTGGCTCGCCGCAAAGGGTCGTGGGTCGTTCTCAACTTCTTCAACAGCACCTGTGTCCCGTGCCGGAACGAGCATTCGCAACTGGTCACGTTCGCAAAAGAGCAGGACGGTCTCGACGGTGGAGCCGAGCTCGTCACGATCGTGAACGACGACACCGACGAGGCGATCACGGCATTTTTCGGACAGAACGGCGGGGACTGGCCGAAGGTCCGTGACCCCGACGGCATCATCGCCGTGTCGTTCGGAGTGGCGAAAGTCCCCGAGACGTGGGTCGTCGACCCGGCCGGCTTCGTTCGCATGCGCATCGTGGGTGAAACCACTGCGGAATTCCTGTCGACCCGGATCGCGGTCATGAGCGGGGAGCAGTCGCGATGAGCGCATTTGCCGCGCGCGTGAACCGGCGGATGAAGTCGCGGCCAGTCTGGCTGCTGATGGTCGCGGTCACCGTCGCACTGTTGGCGCTCGGGGCATCGCGATCATCGGGTCCATCGACCCAGTCCGAGCGAATCGATGCGGTTTCGAAACGACTCGCGTGTCCGACATGCGACGGTGAAAGCGTCTACGTCAGCCGCGCATCCGCAGCCGAGGCGATCCGCAACGAGATCGCCAGACAGGTCGCTGCCGGTCAGCGCTCCGACGACGCGATCGTTTCGTACATCGAGTCGCGTTTCCCCGGCAGTCTGCTTTTGCCCCCCGCCGAGGGTGTCGACTCGCTCGTGTGGGTTCTTCCCGTGGTCGCACTGGTCTGTGGTTTCGGCGGACTTGCGATGGTCTTCCGACGCTGGCGTCGAGAGGGAGCGGTTCGTGCCGACTCCGACGACGACTCCATCGTTGCTGCCGCGATGCACGACTTCGACGACCCCACCGAGGGTCTGTGAACCGGGATCGCAAACATGGATGATGCAACCCGCCGTGGTCTCGAGGAGCAACGCGACTTCCTCCTCGCGTCGCTGCGCGATCTCGAACGCGAGCAAGCCGCGGGTGATGTCGACGCCAACGACTACGAGGCGCTGCGCAGCAGCTACACCGCCCGCGCGGCGGCGATCATCCGACAACTCGCCAACGCAGACGACCGGCCAACCGACGAGCAAGTGGTCGACGAATCTCGCAGTGGGGGCAAACTGCGGAGGTCGCTCGCGGTCGCCGCATTCGTGGTGGTGGCCGTCGGCCTTGGCGTCTTCGTCGCACGCCAAAGCGGTCAGCGTCTGCCGGGAGGCACATCGTCGGGCGGCATCGCCGAGAGCACCGCGAACAAGCTCGCCCAGGCCCGTCAGTTGAACTTCTCCGACCCGATCTCGGCGATCAATCTGTACAGCGACGTACTCAAAGTCGACCCCGACAACGTCGAGGCGCTGACCTACCGCTCGTGGCTGCTGGCGCTGACGGCGCGCGACGCCGAGCAGTCGGTGCGCGATGCGGCGGTGCAAACCGCGATTGTCGGCCTGGGGCGTGCGACGTTGATCGACGACGGATACCCCGACGCGCACTGTTTCCTCGGCATCGTCAGCTTTCGCTTCGCCAACGACGTGACGACCGCCAAGGAAGAACTGGCGAAGTGCAAGGCCGCCAATCCGCCCGCCGAAGTGCGCGGATTCGTCGACTCAGTAATTGCCGAAGTCGACGCGGCTGGGTGAGAATCCTTCCATGGGATTCTTCGATCGCAACAGGGACGAAGTCGTCGCCAAGGGCTACGACCCTTCGCGTTTGCCACCCGGCCAGTACCTGACAGACAAGTTCCCGGTTCTGCACGTGGGTGATGTTCCCGAGTACGAGCCGGGCCAATGGAACATGCGCATCTTCGGCGACGTCGACAACGAGTTCACTCTCGACTTCGAGCAGTTGACCGCGCTGCCCAGCGTTGCGGTCACCACCGACATTCACTGTGTCACCAAGTGGTCGAAATTCGACACGACATGGCGTGGTGTGCGGATTCGCGACCTGTTCGACCGGGCCGGTCTGCGGTCCACCGCGACGCACTTCATCGGTCACGCCGAGTACGGGTACACGGCGAACCTTCCCCTTGCCGACGTGCTGCGCGACGACGCGCTGGTCGTGTTCGAGTACGAGGGCGAAGCGATCGAACCCATCCACGGTGGACCCGTGCGATTGCTCGTTCCGCACCTCTACTTCTGGAAGTCACCGAAGTGGTTGCGCGGCATCGAAGCGCGTGTCGGCGACGCGGCCGGTTTCTGGGAGCGCAACGGATACCACATGTACGGAGACCCGTTCCGCGAACAGCGATTCTGGGGCGACTAAACCGTCGTTGCGCAGAAGGTGTCGCCCTGCGGCAGCGATGCCTGCAGTTCGGGACTCGTGTCGCCGTAGAGAGCGCCGAGCATGCCCTTCACCATTCCGCGGTCGACCGCGCAGATGACCGGGTGCTCGATGGCGACGTCGCCGAAAGGGCAGTGGTTGTTCACGATGCGCAACTGGTTGTTGCGTTGGTCGGCGTGGGCGGCAAAGCCGTGCGCGGTCAGCGCATCGGCAACCGCCTGCATCGCGGTGCGCAACGAACGCTGGCCTGTCGCGAGATCGTCGCCGACGAGGCCCGCGGCGAGCGCGCGACCGTATTGCGCTCCGACCTCTTCGGCCATTGCCTCGGCGCGGTCACGCGGAAGATTTTCAAGGGCCTTTCCGAGCAGGCTGAGAACGAGATCGTCGCTGCGCACCTGAGTCTCGAGCGGTGACGGCCCGACCGATCGGTAGTGCTTGGACGGACGTCCGGCCCCGCCGCCGTGCGGCTTTTCGATCGCGGCCTCGACGTAACCGCCGGCCGCGAGTTTGTCGAGGTGGTGGCGTGCGACGTTGGGGTGCAGGTCGAACTTCTCGGCGACCTGTGACGCAGTGACACCGTTGGCGCGGGGTGCGCTCGAGTTTTCGCGAACGAAGAGATAGACGGCACGCCGGGTGGGGTCGCCGAACGCGGACGTGATTGCGCTGACCGTTGCGGTGAACGCGCCGGCGGACATGTCTCCGTCGCGGATTTGTGCGTCTTGCGTGATGCGCTCGCGGGCCACACGGGTATTCTACCTACCGCGATAGTGCAAATTCGTCGCACGTTCTCGCAGAACCCCCGACACACCCCCGAAAGAGCTTCTCCATCATGGCCATTTCGACCGACGCCGTCATCGAACTCCTCCGTCCCGTGCAGGATCCCGAACTGCATCGTTCGATCGTCGACCTCGGCATGGTGCGCGATGTGTCGGTGGGTCGCAAGGGTGACGTTTCGCTGACCGTCGTGCTGACCATCGCCGGATGTCCGTTGCGCAACGAAATCCAGAATCGTGTGAACTCGGCGCTGACGACGCACCCCGACGTGTCGTCGGTGAAACTCGAGTTCGGAGTCATGAACGATGCCGAGCGCGAGAACGTGCGGCGCATGCTGCACGGTGACGCTGCTGCGACCGCGGGCAGCAATCAGGCGCACGGTCATGCCGAGGGCCGGGCGATTCCGTTTTCGCAGCCCGGTTCGAAGACGCGGCCCCTTCTCATCTCTTCAGGAAAGGGTGGCGTCGGCAAGAGCAGCGTCACGACGAACCTCGCCGTCGCCCTCGCCGCACGTGGTCACTCCGTCGGCATCGTCGATGCCGACATCTACGGCTTTTCGATTCCCCGCATGCTCGGTGCCGATCGCGACCCGGTCGTCATCGACCAGATGTTGGTACCACCCGAGGCGTGGGGAGTGCGTTGCATCTCCATCGGTTACTTCGTTCCCGACGGCCAGGCGGTCATCTGGCGCGGACCGATGCTGCACAAGGCGCTCGAGCAGTTCCTCACCGACGTGTTCTGGGACGAGCCCGACTTTCTTCTCATTGACATGCCGCCCGGCACCGGCGACATCGCGCTCAGCCTCAGTCAATACCTGCCCCGCGGCGAGGTGTACGTCGTCACGACGCCGCAACCGGCGGCGCAGAAAGTGGCCCGTCTGTCGGCCGCGATGGCGGCGAAGGTGAACCTGCCGGTGCGCGGTGTCATCGAAAACATGTCGTGGTTCACGGGCGACGACGGCAAGCGCTACGAAATCTTCGGTTCGGGCGGAGGTCGCGAACTCGCCGATGAACTGGGCGTTCCGCTGCTTGCCAGCATTCCGCTCGTGCCCGTATTGCGCGAAGGTGGCGACGACGGTCGTCCCATTGCGGCGGTGCAGCCCGACAGCGAAGCGGGCAGGGCGTTCCACGAACTTGCGGCTCAGGTCGCAACGACCTTGCGCCCGAAGAAGGTCTTCAACGCGGAACTGAAGATCTCGTAATCGAACGACATCTCGTAGGGTGGGGTCATGGAAATTCGCATCGGTATGAGCCAGGTCGGACGCGAGATCGTCGTCGAGGTCGACGACGACGACAAGACCCGTGATCAATTGAAGAACGCGGTCAGCGCCGCGTTGTCCGGTGCGTCCGACACGCTGTGGATCACCGACAAGAAGGGCCGCGAGGTGGCGATCCCCGGTGGTCGCATCGCATTCGTCGAATTCGGTTCGCCCGACGCGGCGCGCAGAATCGGTTTCGGAGACTAGAACTGCCGCGCATCACCGACCGCCGCCTGGTGCTTGTCACCGGAAAGGGTGGCGTCGGTAAGTCCACCGTTGCATCGGCCATTGCGTTGGTCGCGGCACAGCGAGGAAAGAAGACCCTCCTCGTCTCGATGGACGGCAAGGAGCCGGTCGTTGCAACGACGGCCAACCTGGACACCTTGGTCTTCACGACCGAAGAGGCCCTGCGCGAGTACATCGCTCTCTACGTGAAGATTCCCTTTGTCAGTCGGCTCGGGCTGCTCGCCCAGACGCTCGATTTCGTCGCCGATGCGGCACCGGGTGTGAAAGAAATCCTCGCGGTCGGAAAGGTCTGCCACGAGGCGAGAACGGGGCTCCACGACGTGGTGGTGGTCGACGCCGAGAGCTCGGGTCATTTCGTCAGTCAGGTATCGACACCACGCACGATCCGCTCGCTCGCCCAGGTGGGCATGTTGCGTGAACAGACCGACTGGATGATCGCGATGTTGTCCGATCCGTCGGTCACCGCGACGGTCGTCGTGACGACACCCGAGGAGAGTCCCGTCGACGAGACCATCGGTCTTGTGTCCGCGATTCGCGAACGCGCCAACGTCGACGTTCCCGCGGTCGTCGTCAACCGCATGCCCGCCGTGGCGCCCACCTCGGGTGATGACATCGCGCCGCGGGTCGTGTCGACGCTGCGACGCCGGCACGCAACCGCAGCCGGAGAGGTCGGCCGACTCGTCGGTGGGCTGGCCGCGGGCACCGACGTGGTTGTCGCTCCGGTCCTGCGGACGAACGACGCCGTCGAAACCGTGGTGGCCCTCGCCGCCTCACTCGACCTCGAATTCGGTGAGGCATTGTGACGGACACGCAGACAGCGGTTCGGGTCCTTGTCGTCACCGGTGCGGGTGGCGTCGGTAAGTCCACGGTGTCGGCCGCGATCGCCGCACGTCGGGCCCGCAACGATGGCGAGCGCGTGCTGTTGATCACGGTCGATCCCGCGCGCCGACTGGCTGCTTCGATGGGAGTGATCGCCGAGGGAAACGACATCGTCGAGGTCGGAGGTGGCGCGGCGCCTTTCTGGGTGTCGATGCTCGACACCCAACGGGGTTGGGATGCGCTCGTCGAGCGGGTCGCGCCCGACGAACGAACCGCCCGACGCATCCTGTCGAACGGCCTCTACAGAAACATCACATCGCGCTTCGTCAACAGCCATGACTACATCGCCATCGAACGTCTGTGGGAAGTCGTTCGATCGGGACGCTTCGACACGGTCGTCGTCGACACACCACCGTCACGCAACGCCCTCAGCGTCATCGATGCGGCACCGCGCATGCGCGAGTTTTTCGCGAGCCGCCTTCTGCGGTGGCTGACCCTGCCTTCGTCGAACAGGGTCGTGGCACTCACTTCGCGGCCGTTCTTTTTCGTCGCCGACCGAGTACTGGGGGCGCGGTTCCTTTCCGATGTTGCCGAGTTCTTCGCGCTCTTCAGATTGATGGAGCCGTCGTTCACGGCACATGCATCCGAGGTCGAGTCGATGTTGCGCGCCGACACGACGGACTTCGTCGTCGTGACGACCGCCGAGCCGGTACCGGTTGCCGAGGCCGATCATCTCGTGACGGAACTCCGCGCGCGGAACTTGCGACTCTCGGCGGTGGTGTTCAACCGGCTGATCGACGAAGAAACGAAGAGCGAGGCGCGCAGCGTCGTCGGTTCCGTAACGGACCGGACCCTTTCCGTGGCGATCGACGGGATACTCGCCACCGTGGCGGCCGAAGACCGCATCGTCAACGACGTCGCGTCACGCCACGGGTGTCCCGTCGTGCGCATCGGGGAGACGGATTCGCCCGTCAACGACGTTGCGGGCGTGCGCAATCTGGGGGAAGCGCTGGGGACGGCACTGGTCACCTGACCCGACCCGTGCGGTCGGGCAGACTTCACCCATGGCAACCCTCGGCGATCTCGCCCGGCAGCACACCGACCTCGACAAGGACGCCGTTGCGCACCTCCAGAATCTGGTGTCCGAATGGGGCATGCTCGCCGACTTCTGTTTCGCCGACCTTTTGTTGTACCTGCCGACGCATGACGGCGAATGGCTCGTGGCTGCACACGTACGTGCGGCCACCGGCCAAACCCTGTACATCGCCGACTCGGTCGGCACCACCGTCGATCTGGCGGAACGTCCGTTGATCGCCGGCGCGTATGCAAGCGGCGGCATCGAAGAGGGTGAAATCTCCGTCGACGGCATCGATGCGCCCGTGCGCATGCTCGCAATTCCCGTTCGCCACGGTTCGGGGCCGATCGCGGTCTTGACCCGCGAATGGTCGACCCGATCGGGCCGGCAGCCGGGGGAACTCGAGCGCACCTACCTCGAGATCTTCGGCCGCTTTGCCGTCATGATCCGCGACGGTCTCTTTCCGTTCCCCGGCCGCGTTGCCGACTCGAGTCTTTCGCCGCGCGTCGGTGACGGTGTACTCGTCATCGACGACGATGCGAAGGTGCGCTACGCCTCGCCGAACGCCGTGTCCGCGTTGCACCGCGTGGGAATCGGGTCGAACAGCGTCGGCCAGACGTTGGCCGAACTCGGATTCACCGACAGCGCCGTGCGACAGGCGTTCGAACGGCGCGAGCCCGTCGTCGAAGAATTCGACCAGACGGCAGAAGTCACGTTGCTCGCGCGGTGCATGCCACTGCTCGAAGCCGAGACACCGACCGGCGCGGTGCTGCTCTTGCGCGACGTATCCGAGCTTCGTCGGCGCGACCGGTTGATTCTGTCGAAGGACGCAACGATCCGCGAGATTCACCACCGCGTGAAGAACAATCTTCAGACGATTTCGTCCCTGTTGCGGCTTCAGGCCCGCAGACTCGAATCCGTCGAGGCAAAGGCCGCCGTTGACGAATCGGTGCGTCGCATTCGCACGATCGCACTCGTGCACGAAACGCTGTCACGCGAGCCGGGTGACGATGTCGCATTCATCGAGATCGTGCGGCCACTGTTGCGACTCGTCGAAGACAGCCTGCAGTCGCCCGACCGACCGGTGCGCTTCGTTGTCCACGGCGACGGAGGTCGGTTGCAGGCGACGGTCGCCACCCCGTTGTCGGTTGTCCTCACCGAGTTGTTGCAGAATGCCGTCGACCACGGATTCAAGGAAGGTCTCTCGGGAAGCGGTCAGGTTGCGGTGCACCTCGCCCAGGTGCGCGACGAAGACACGGGCGCGTCGTCGCTCAGGGTGCGCGTTCTCGACAACGGGGCCGGACTCACGCCCGACTTCGACATTGCGAACGCGACGGGTCTTGGCCTGTCGATCGTTCGCACGCTCGTGACCACCGAACTGGGCGGCACGATCACGATGCGGGGTGCAACCGCGCAGGACTACGCCGACGCCGACATTGAATCCGCAGGCGGAGGCACGCTGATCGAACTCTCGGTTCCGCTGGGCGACTGACGTCGCCAATCCAACCGGTCAGCCGGCGGACGCAGCGCGGTTGCGCGCGGCCATCTGGCGGCGCATGGCCCGACGTTCTTCCTCGGAGGTTCCACCCCACACGCCGGAGTCCTGGTTGGTGTCGATGGCGAACTGCAGACACTCGATCTTCACCGTGCACTGGTTGCAGGTTTCCTTCGCCTTGCTCAACTGGAGCAATGCCTGGCCGGTGGACCCCACCGGAAAGAACAGTTCGGGGTCGGTGTCACGGCACACGGCCTGGTTGCGCCACGAATAGTCGGCGGCGCCGAGGGCGAGGCTTGAAGCGAGAATCGTCACTTCATCTCCTGCGGGGGGTCAGGGCGGTGCACCGCCAAACGGTTACGAATGTCTGACGTGAAGGCGAACGCCGAGAGTGTCCTCCGCCACGGCGTCGCTGAAACTACGCCCTCCACCGCCCGATGACAAGGGCTACGGTGACATTTGTGAC
>CAYFNP010000002.1:0-24492 GCA_964344425.1 uncultured Bifidobacterium sp.
CGAGCGCGCGCTCGGCTTGCAACGGATCCTTGAATCGTCCGACACCCACCACGGGAAGGTCGACCGCTTTGCGAATGGCACTCGGGATGAACATCGCGTAGCCCGGTGGGATGTGCATGCTCGCTTCGATCATGTAGAGGCTCGCGGTCGCGACACCAATGGAAGTGTTGATGTAGTCGACATTGCCGGTTGCCTCGACGATGCGTGCCACCTCGACGGCCTCGTCGATGGTCGTGCCACCGTCGATGAACTCGTCTCCGCACAGTCGCACGCCGAGAGCGAGACGATTGCCGATCACCTTGCGGACGGCGGCGACGATCTCGACCAGAATGCGCGCGCGATTCTCGAGCGTGCCCCCGTACTGATCGGTGCGTCGGTTGGTGGCGGGCGACAGGAATCCGCGCACGATCGACGAATGGCTGCATTGAAGTTCGATGCCGTCGAAGCCACCTTCGGCGCAATGTTCCGCGACGAGCGCGTAGCCCGCGATGATCTCGTCGATCTCGGCGTGGCTGACGGCCTTGGGCACCTCGCGGAACAACGGATCGGCGACCGCGGAAGGCGCCCACACCGGAAGTCGGCTGAACATGCTGCTCGCCTGACCACCGTTGTGATTGATCTGGGCGAAGATCGGAACACGATGACGGTGCACCGCGTCGGTGATGCGCTTGTATCCGGGGATCACGTCGCGATGGAAGCCGTGAATGAGTTTCTCGTAGGGCCAGTCCGTGGGGTGCGTGCTGTGCTCCTCGGTGATGATGAGCCCGGCTCCACCCGCGGCGCGTGCGGCGTAGTACGCGGCGTGCTGTTCGGTGGGTTTTCCGTCGCGGGCGTAGTTGGTGAGGTGCGCGCTGAAGACGATGCGATTACGCGCGCTCACGGGTCCGAGCTGCAGGGGAGTCCACAGGTACTGGTACGCCATCGACCGAAACGCTACGCCCGACCCCGCTCCCTCTTCATGTTCTGGGTCGGTGAACGGACGGAATCCGTCCGTTCACCGACCCAGAACGAGGGGTAAGAATGGGGTGATGAAAGATCTGCGGGGGAAAGTTGCCGTTGTCACAGGGGCCGCGAGTGGCATCGGACGCGCCATGACCGATCGATTCGTCGCGGCAGGCATGAAGGTCGTGTTGGCCGACGTCGACGAAGTGAAGTTGCGCAACGTCCACGCCGAGCTTTCGGAGAACGGTGCCGACGTGCTGCCCGTGACCGTCGACGTGAGTCTCGGCGAAAGTCTCGAGGAACTCGCTCGCCGCACACTCGAGAAGTACGGCGCGGCGCACGTGCTGTGCAACAACGCTGGTGTCGCCGGAGTCGGCGATCAGTGGACCGGCCCCATGAGCGTGTGGGATTGGGTGATCAACATCAATCTCTACGGCGTGGTGCACGGCATCCGCTCGTTCCTGCCGATCATGCTCGATCAGAACGAGGGGCACATCGTGAACACGGCGTCGATGGCGGGCTTGGTGGCCATGCCCGGCTTCGGTCCGTACAACGCCACCAAGCACGCGGTGGTGGCCATCAGCGAAGGGCTGTTCATGGAACTGGCTGCCAAGGGTTCGAACGTCAGTTGCAGCGTGCTGTGTCCGGGTTTCGTGAAAACGAGCCTCACCACCGACATCAAATGGAGCGATCGTCTCGGCGCTCAACCCAGCGAACCCACCGACCCAATCGGCGCCATGATGAACGAGATGCTGAAAGCCGGGGTGGAAGGTGGAATCCCGGCTTCCGACGTGGCCGATCAGGTGCACGACGCGATCGTCGAGAATCGTTTCTGGATTCTCACCCATCCGGATTTTCGCCAGGCTCCGGTCGAGCGCATGCAACGCGCCGCCGCTCAGCAGAACCCCTGACGACGAAAGTTCTCAGACCTTCTTCTTCAACGACAATTCGTCGCCCTTCACCAACCTCTTGAGGTTCGGAAGGTGACGCCAAATGACAAAGGCGCTCAGGGCCCCAGCCGTCACCGGTTCACCCCATGGTCGGCCGACGATCGCCAGAGCGATCGGAAGACCCACGGCAATGATGAGTGATCCGAGCGACGCCTTCTTCGTGAGTTTCACCGTTGCCAACCACAACACCCCGAGTGCTGCACCGACGAGGGGATAGAGCGTCAGTACCGCACCACCCGCGGTCGCCACACCCTTGCCGCCCTTGAACCCGCGCGTCACGGGAAACACGTGTCCGACGACGGCGGCGCATGCCAACGCGAGAGCTCCCGCGTATCCAGAGATCGCGTAGCCGACTCCGACCGAGATCGCACCCTTCAATCCATCGAGCACGAACACGAGCACACCGAGTTTGCGTCCGAGCAAACGACCAACGTTCGATGCGCCCGGGTTACCCGAACCACTGGTGGTGATGTCGATGCCACGACTTCGTGCGATCATCACAGCACTCGGGAACGTACCCAACAGATACGCCACGGGCACGAGCAGGATGATCGCGATCACGACACCATCTTGGTGCGTGCCTCGATCGTTGCTGCGGATGTCGTGTGTATGAGCGTGGTCACCGGCGAGACCCGAACCGCTTTTGCGTGAGTTTTCGGATGCCTCGGGCGATCCTGTCAAGCGACGGAAAACATTTCTTGGTCTTTTTTGGAGGAGACGAAATCGTTTGGCTCGTGGGTGCCTCACGGTTGTTGATTCGTGCGCCGAATTCAGTGGTTGCGACGATCAACACCAAAGTCTCAACCAACGTGAACAACCCTGAACTCATTGTTGAGGGTTGCTGTTCACCCAGCGTGAGGGGAATGTCTGATGCGGCGCGCTCGACCGCTCGCACCACATCCACGCCGCGTTGGTTGAGGGTTTGGGCTGCTGAGGAAAGTCTGGTTGTGGCGATGGCCAACGCCCGTCGTCTCCTTCGGCGACCGTGTGTGAATTTGCGATACGCCCCATGGCGCCATTCATGCTCGTTGACCTGCAGGAACGCCCAATTGTCGAACCCACGTTTTGAAAAGTGGGGTGTACTTTCGACTCGTGAGCCGGGGCCTCATGGCCCTGATTCATGACCGTGTCGCCGGTCGATCGTGAGTCCTCTCGTACGTCGTTGTGACGGCGAGTTGCTTGGGGTCGTGTCGATGCGGTGGTTCAACCAGAGACACGACCACAAAGGGCAAAAAGTGGACATCATCACACACAGCAGACAGCGGTTGTCTGCGCTGATGCGACGAGCATCAGTCGTCGGAATGCGAGCGAATCAACTCGCGCATTCCGACGACGTCGACAACCGAGACCACACCAGTAGCACACGAGCTCAACGAGCCGTTGCATCAACTGCTTTCATGATCGTGATCGCATCGACGATCACATTCGCTCCGACATCGGTTCTTGCCCTTTCCAATGTCTCTGCGATCTCTGGTACCACTGCCTCGACATCCCGAGACGAAGTGAAGGATCTGTTGCCCAACAGTCCGCTCGCGAAGAACTCGGAGACCGACGCTGGTCGAGATGACCCGCAATACATCACACCGACGGTCACGCCATCTGCGAGCGGCGGTTCCGCCTCTCAGTTGCTGGCTCCAATGGCTGCTCTGCCCGGAGCGGTGACGTCGCTCGTTGTGAGACCGGGGGATGGTGCTCTCGATGTCACGTGGGTCGCGCCCGACCCGGGCGATGGGGGACGAGCCGCGGCGAAGACCTATCGGGTCCGCCACAGCCTGGATGGGGTCACCTGGACGACCCTTCCTGAAGTGTCCGGTCTCTCTGCTCGCATCGAAGGTCTGACCAACGGCTCCGTCGTGTTTGTCGATGTGGCCGCAACCAACGAGGCCGGCACCGGCCCGGCGACGTCGTCGTCCGGCGTGCCCGCCTCACCGGCCTCATCGCCGACCGGTCCGGGTGTGGCTGGTCCGGCGACCTCCGGAAACCCCGTCGTCGCGTCGATTTCGGCCGACTCGCCCTCGGCCTATTGGCCCATGAACGACGCTTCGGCATCGAACGCGGCCGCACCCGCGGTTGGGGCGAACACGCTCTCGGGTGGATTGTCGTTCGGCTTCGCGTCCCCGGTCGACGGTGTCTCGTCGGCGTATTCATCGGGGTCTGCCGTGTCGTCCGGGGTCTCGGTCGGATCGCGCTTTGCGTTCTCGGCCATGATCGACCCGGCCACCAGTGGTGGTGACAACGCAGTGCTCGCGGCGGCTGGTGACCGGAACAACGGGTTCGAGTTCCGTCAGGCCGATCGAGGTGCACTCGAAATCGTCGGATTCGACAACGGAGTTGCGCGACGACTCGCGACATCGCCGGGAGTCGTGTTGCAAGGTGCATGGCAACAGGTTGCCGTGCTCGTCGACGGGGACACCGCGACGATCGTCGTGAATGGTCGGTCCGTGGCGACTGGTTCGATCGCATTGAATGGCGGAGCATTGTCGATCGCCGGTTCACAGGGCGCGAATTCGTATCGAGGCTGGTTGGCCCACGTCGCAGTGTTCGGATCCGTGCCGAGCATCGATCGATTCGCTGCTCATTGGAATGCGACCGGATATCGCGTGCCGTCTGGCGTGACACCTCTCGTTCGAGGGGGCGACGGCTATCTCCTGGCGAGTTGGGGCACTCCTGCGCGCGATGGAGGATCGAGGATCATCGGTTACCGCGTCGAATTGCGCGAGGTGGGTGGCGATTGGCGAACGGCAATCGCGAACACATACTCGACCTCCACGTCCGCAATGGTGACGTCGAACGAAGTCGTGAACATCGTGAATGGAACTTCCTACGAATTGCGCGTTCGAGCCGTTACCGATGTCGGGGTGGGCGAGCCGAGTGCGTTTGCAACGGCGACACCACGTGGCTCGGCGACCGCACCGTCGAGTGTCTCGGCCACGGGTACGGGTGGCGGCGCGATCGATCTCTCGTGGGATACACCCGCGAACGATGGTGGCTTCGCTGTCGTCGGATACGACATCGAGTTGAGTGTCGACGCGGCGTCGTGGTCGACGGTTGCCTCGACATCAGCGGATGCACGCTCGATCTCGATCAATAGTGCCTTTGGTCAACCTCTCGGCGACAACGAATATCGGATTCGAGTTCGCGCGCGCACGTCGGCCGGTCGAGGGACCGCGTCGGACATCGTCGCGGTGAATCCTTCGCACGCTGAACCCGGTCGACATGTCTCGTCCATCGATGATTCGTCGACGACGGCGTCGTCGGCCGAGCCGACGGCGGAATTCAATGCCGCAGAAGCGATAACGCAATCTGCCGTCGATGAGTCGATGCAACGCCGAGGGATCCTCGCAGTCGGTGGAGTGCCGGGACGAGTGAGCTCGCTCGTTGCGACTCCGACGAATGGAGGGGCGAATCTGACGTGGTCCGCCCCAACCGACACGGGTACAGGCGCAATCACCGGCTACACGGTGCAGAACTCCGTCGATGGAGCAACGTGGACCAACGTGTCGACCTCGGCAACGTCGCCGTACACGGTCACGTCGCTCACTGCGGGAACTCAGTACATCTATCGCGTGTTCGCTTCCAACTCTTCCGGAGCCGGTACTCCCACCATGGTGATGTTCACCGCGGGTGGTTCGACGTCGGGCACCTTTGCATCGGCACCGTCTACGTCGAATGCGACGTCGGGAAGCCTTCCCGATTCGGGATCTGACAACAGCGTCGCGTATCTCGCGTCCGTCAATGCCGACACCCCCACCGGGCTGTGGAGGCTCAACGAAAGTTCGGGAGCAACTTCAGCGGTCGGATCCGGCTCTCTGACTTTGAACGGTGCCGCCACATCCGTCACGTTCGGATCCGCCGGCCCGTTGGGCACGTCCGCGACATTCAATGGCACGTCATCGCGCGTGGTCGTCGCCGACAACACGGCATGGAACTCGCCCTCGGTCACGGCTGAGGCATGGATTCGTCCGGGGACCCAGGCCGCGGCATTCAACACCATCATCGGCCGCGCCGATACCGCATCGTTGCGCAACTGGCATCTCGACATCACGCAAGCCGGCCAGTTGTTCGCCTATGTCGGCGGTGCGTCGGCGATCTCGGCATCCGGGGTCATCCAGTCGAACGTGTGGCAGCACGTCGCGTTCACCTTCGATGGAAGCGCGATTCGCATCTATTGGAATGGCACTCTCGTCGGCAGTACCCCGACCGTTGGTATCGATGTCGCATCGGTGCCGGCGCCGATCACCATTGGTGCGCTCAACACGACCCCCACGAAATTCTTCACTGGTTCCATCAGCCACGCGGCGGTGTACGCGTCATCTCTCGGCGCTGGACGAATCCAGAATCACGTTCAGTCCGGTGGGCTCGCGGCCAACTCGATCAGTGCACCAACGGTGGTCGTCGGCGATTCAACCGCAACCGTGACGTGGAATGCACCGTCGTACACGAATGGCACGATCACGGGCTACGAGATTCAGACGGCACCGCGCATCGGTGGTGGACTCGCCGCGAACACGTCGGTGTGGACCACGGTCGCGACGACCACGACGAACTCGACGACTCTCACGTACACCCTGACCGGGTTGAGCGCGAACGCGGGAATCGCCGTGCGACTTCGTGCCATCACCACGTCGGGTGCCGGTGCATGGAGCATTCCGGTCGACGCGTGGGTCTCGGGCGCGCCACTCGCTCCGACCAATCTCGCGGCATCCTCGACGGCCAGCACCGAACTCACGTTGTCGTGGACGGCTCCCACGCTCACGACCAACGGTTCCGCAGTGCAGACGATCATCGGCTATCGCATCGAGCAAAGTTCCGATAATGGCGCAACGTGGGCGACGCTGACGGCGAATACTGGCTCGACAACCACTTCGTATGTGATCGATGGTCTGACCAACGGTGTGACCCGATCGTTCCGTGTCGCGGCGGTGACGGCGAACTCGCTGGGCGCGTACGCAGTTGTGGCCGCCGCGCCTTCGGCGACGGCGAGTGCACCACGAAATCTGACAGCCCTCGCCACCGGAGATGGGACGGTTCAACTGACGTGGGTCGCGCCGTCGAACACGGGCGGGTCACCACTTCTGGGGTACATACTCGACTACTGCATTGCTCAGGCATGCGCACCGGCCACCGTGATCGATTCACTCGTTCCCGCGTCGGCGACCTCGTATTCGGTGACGGGAATGACCAACCAGCAAGGCGGAATCACCTTCCGACTGCGCCCCGTTACCTCCGTGGGAACGGGTGATGAAGCACGCGTGATCGCTCGCACCAGCCCGCAGGTGAGCGCGCCGACTGCACTGACCGCGACCGTGAGTGCTTGGGAAAGTTTCGGTAATCAGGTGCAGCTCACTTGGGGCGCACCAACTCTGCTTTTCGGGCAGACGGTCATCGGCTATCGCATCGAGCAGTCGGTTGATGGTGGCACGAACTGGACGACGATCAACTCATTGCTTTCGTCGGGTACCACCACGTACGTGCAAGGACTCACGGCGGGGACCAATTACATCTTCCGGGTCGCCGCGCGCACTTCGCTCGGCGTCGGCCTCTACAACTATGTGTCGATCGTTCCGCAAGGGTCGGGCTCGATCGTCGGTTCCATCTCCTCGGCACCACGCAACCTCACGGCGTCAGTCGACGCGGCTACTTCGTCCGTGACATTGAACTGGCAGGCACCGGCCTACACCGGCGGAGTCCCGCTGATCGGGTACCGCATCCGGCTTGCTGGATCGACCGTCGATCCGACCGCGGCGACGCCGACGGTGTTCGATGACCTCGTACCCGCCGGATCGACCTCGTACCGAATCACTGGCCTGCTTCCTGGTGCGAATTTCGTCGTGCGCGTCATTCCGGTCACCTCGGTCGGCGACGGGGACTACGGCGTCGTGAGTTTCGTCGCGTACGAACTTCCGTCGCAACCACGCACGCTCACCGCGACGCCGGGTGACGGAAGCGTCGACCTGTCGTGGGCCGCACCAGCGTGGGACGGTGGCTACACCGTGTATGGGTACCGTGTCGAACAGTCGACAGACGGCGTGAACTGGACGGTGCTCACCCTCGACACGGCAGCAACATCGATCTCGGCCCGCGGAAACGTGAACGGTACGACCTATCAGTTCAGAGTTGCCGCAGTCACCGCTGTGGGCTTCGGACCTTACGCGTCGATCATCGCGTCCCCATTCACGACGCCAAACGCGCCCCAGAACCCCGGAGTCGTGAACGGCAACGAATCGGTGACGCTGTCGTGGACCCAGCCGGCCAACAACGGAAGTCCGATCACCCAGTACCGCATCGACCTCTGCACCACGAACATCACCAGTTGCACTGAGTACGGTCGCACGATTGGTGCGGGGAACACGTCGTTCACCGCGACTGGTCTCCACAACTTCTTGAACGGCGGCTACGGCAACCCCTGGTGGGTGTTCCGCGTCGCCGCCGTGAACGCGGCCGGTGTGGGTCCGTGGAGCACCTATATCTACGGCATGCCCGGTGGAGCCGCCGGAAGCCTGCAGAACCTCACCGCCACGCCGTACAACCAAATGGTCGATCTGAACTGGAGTTGTTGCGCCTACTCGGGCAACTTCAGTCAGTACTACCCGGGCAACATCGGATCGCCGATCGTGTACCGCGTCGAGCAGAGTGCTGATGGCGGCGCATCGTGGCAATTCGTCACCGAGCGATCGTCGGAGTACACCTGGGCCCGAGTCTTCGGCTTGCGCAACGGCGTCGCGTATCAGTTCCGGGTGACCGCGGTGAACATCTACGGCGCCGGGGTGCCATCGGTGATCACAGCAACGGCATCCACGAAGCCGATCGCACCTTCGAATTTGGCCGCCACATACGCGGCTGATCGCGTGACCCTCACGTGGGGTACTGCAGTCGACGACGGTGGAAGTCCGATCGTGGGATACCGAATCCGCTTTGGAAGTGGCGCGAACGTGAATCCAACGACTGTGCTGGCCGACATCGTCGATCCGACACTGCGCAGTTACACCGTCACCGGGCTCACAGCGGGCACCGCGTACACGTTCGTCGTCGACTCGGTGAACATGGATGGCGCCAATTATCGCTACTCGGACTATGGCGCTCAGATCTCGGTGACCCCGACGGCGACACCTAGCGCGGTCACGGCCCTCACCACCAACACGTCGAACACGGTCACCATCACCAACCCCGATGGCACGACCGGCACCGGTACGTATCTCACGGTCACGTGGGGCGCACCGAATGCCCCCGGTGATGCGGCGACCATCGTGTACCGCGTCGAGATCAGTTCCGATGGTGGCACCACATGGACGACCTTGTCGTCGGCGACCACCTCGACGGAACACCGTTGGGCGCCAACTCCGGCACTCGCGGGCACTCAAGTGCAGTTCCGAGTGACACCGAGCAACATCGCCGGAAGTGGTGTCGCGACGGTGGTGGCGGCAACCGTTCCATTGCAGAGCATCGCTGGACCACCCGCGAGACCGACCGCGCCGACCTTGCTGTCGGCAACGAGGGGTGACGCAAGCGTCACCCTCACGTGGGCCCCTCCGCTGGCGACGGGGGGGCTCCCCGTCACCAGTTATCGAGTCGAATACTCGACGTCCGCCGCGTCGGGATACACCGTCAGTAGCAACAACGCGACCAGTCCGTTCACCGTGAATGGTCTCACCAACAACACCAACTACTTCTTCCGTGTGACCGCGGTCAGCGCCGCCGGAAACGGAACTTCATCGATCATCGGGACCACCCCCAACGGTTCGGCCAATGCGCCCGGTTCCTTCACCTACACCGCCGTCGCCAACGCACAGTCCACGCTCTCGTGGACCGCACCCACCACGAGCACGAGTGGAGCGTCGATCCCCGCGATCAACGGGTACCGCGTCGAGCAGAGCACCAATGATGGTGCCACCTGGACGTTGTTGTCGGCCTCGACGAGCGGATCGGTCACGACGATGACAGTCACCGCACCAGCTTCGGGAACAACGATTCGTTATCGCGTCGCCGCCCTCACCGCGGGTGGTCAAGGAGACTGGGCGTACGCGTCGGCTTCTGGATCGACGAATCTCGCCGGAGTTCAAGCGCTCCGAGCCACGGTCTCGGGTGCGATCGTCACGTTGGCGTGGGACGTTCCGGTTGCGGGCACGATCACCGGCTACAAGATCGAGCGTTGCGCGTACACGGGAGCCACCTGCGGTGCCTACTCGGTTCTCGCGGCCAATCAGTCGTCCAGCACCCTCACCTACACCGACTCGACCGCGTCGTACGCACTCGTCTACGGCTATCGCGTCACGGCCTTGTCAGCGACGAACCTCGCTTCGGTGTTGCCGGTGCACGCCGCCGATCTCCCGGCGGCTCCGGCAACCTTGAGCGCGACCGCCTCGTCGGAATCGGCGACCATCACGTGGACCGCCCCGACCCAGTCGCCTGCGCCGACCGTTCTCGGCTATCGCGTCGAGGTGTGCTCGAGTGCGTGTGGTTCGGCGGGGGCGGTGTTCACCGTGTTGCGAGACTCGGCGACGACCCTCACCGAGACCATCAGCGGTCTCACCAACGGCGTGACGTACACGTTCCGCGTGGCCGCGCGCAACCTGACGGGTGTCGGCTCGTACGCCACCACCACGGTGACACCACGCGGAGCGCCGGCGATGCCGGGCAACCTGCAGGCGACGGCGGGCAATGGTCAAGTGCGCCTCGACTGGACCGCTCCCACCACGACGGGTGGAAGTTCGATCATCGGTTACAAGATCGAGTACGGCACCAACTCGGCCTTTGCGTCGCTGAACGTGGCGTCATCGTTGTCCGATCCGAACAGCACGTCGTTCACCGTCATGGGTCTCGCCAACGGAACCTCGTATTGGTTCCGCGTCTCGGCGGTCACTTCGGTCGATACCTCGGGTGGAGCGATCACATCGGCGATCCCGGTCGCGTTGGCATCGGCTCCCACATCACTCACCGTGACGACGAATCCGATCATCTCGAACGCGCTCTCGGTCAACTGGGGCACTCCGAGTGTCACGGGCGGATACACCATCGCTGGTTACCGAGTCGAGATGAGCACCGACGGGGTCAATTGGGTGGTCGCCCAAGCCAACACGGGACTCACGACGCAATGGAACGCGCGAGGCCTGGAGAATGGCCGGACGTATCAGTTCCGCGTCTCGGCCATCACTGCCGCGGGTTACGGGACGCCCGCCATTGTCGCGGGAATTCCCCAGTTCGAACCGAGTGGCCCGCTCGCCACGAGCCTCGTTGCGGGCGACCGCCGCCTCACGGTGTCGTGGTCGACGCCGGCCAACAACGGCGGGGCGGCGATCACCGGATACAAGGTTGAAATCTGCCCCGAGTCGTCGGCGAACGTGTGCAACAACGACGCCTACTTCTCGACGGTTGCGTCGAACACTGGGCTCGTGAACAGTTACGTCATCACCGGGCTCACGAACGGCACTCTCTACGCCGTCCGTGTGTCGTCGGTGAACGACATCGGTGTTGGTTCGTTCACGTACGTCAACTACAGGTACCTGCTTGGTCGTCCGTCGTCGACTCCGATCGCGCCGAACCAGATCTACACCACGTCGGGAAGTCGATACATCGATCTCAACTGGAGTGGTGCGACAGCGAACGGATACCCGATCCTCGGCTACAAGGTCGAACTGACGTCTGACAACGGAGTCACGTGGTCGACGGTGTCGGCTAACACGTTCTCTTCGGCGACGTCGTTGCGCGTGAATGGTCTCACCAACGGAGTTCAGTACGGGTTCCGTGTCAGCGCGGTCAGCTATGCCGGCGTTGGTGCGCCCTCGGGCGTCTATTACGGCACCCCGCGTCAGACGACGTCGGGGGGAGTCCCGAATCTTCGAGCCACTGTTGGAGATTCGCAGGTGACTCTCAACTGGAGTTCGCCTTCCGACACTGCCGGTGTGCCCATCGTCGGATATCGCATCACCTACGTGACCGGCGGCTCGACCGTCGTTGTCACCGAGAACACACTTTCGCTGGTCACGAACTACACGGTGTATGGACTGACGAACGGCACCTCGTACACGTTCAACGTGTTCCCCATCACGTCGAACGGGTACAGCAACGCCGGTTCGGTTGTCGCGCGACCGCAGGTGTTGTCGCAGGCACCGCGTGAGTTCAAGGCCCAGTCGCGCGATCGCCAGGTGTACTTGCAGTGGTTGGCCCCGGCGTTCACTGGCGCGAACGCCGATCAGCGGCTTTTCTATCGAGTCGAGTTCAGTGAGGACGGTGCGACCTGGACCCGTCTCGCCCAGGTCTCTCCGACGGCGACGAGTTACCTCGTCGCGGGTCTCACGAACGGCACCAACTATCGCTTCCGAGTGTCGTTGGTGACGACGGTTGGTCAGGGCGCCACCACCACTACCGCGTCGACGCCCTATGGTCCTCCCACCGCGGTGCGCAACCTGTCGGCGATCTCGGGAGATCGTTCGGTGTCGGTGTCGTGGGACCCGCCGTCCGACCTCGGCGGCGGTCAACTCACTGGATACCGCGTGTTGATTTATTGCGCTGGTGGTACCGACAGTGGAGCGGCACTTCCGTGTGCCCCATTCACCGGTTCCACGTGGCATGTTTTGGCCGCGAACCTGGCGCCGTCGCAAAATTCGTACAACATCAACGGACTGCGGAACGGAAATAGTTACGCGATCATCGTGCAGCCGATGACCGGGACGACCGAGAGTCTCGTCGGATGGGTCGCGTGCGACGACTATCTCCGCGACGGGCAAGGCACACCGCTCAGCACCAACACGGCTCGATGCGCGCCATACGCGCGCGTCTTCTGGGTGGCACCGAGTGGAAGTCCGTCCGCGCCCAAGTCGCTCACCATCACAACTGCAACATCGTCGTCCACGACCCGAGCATCCGTGTCGGCGACCTTGTCGTGGACCGCACCCGATTGGACGGGTGGTGACTACATCAACGGTTATCGCATCGAGCAGTCGACCGACGGTGCGACATGGACGACGCTGACTCAAAACACGGGATGGAGGACTCTCACGACGTACACCGTGAATGGTTTGATCCCCGGCACGCGCTATTTCTTCCGCGTCGCTGCCGTCGGCTTCACGGGGGCAGTGGGTGAGTACGTCACCACCTCGACATCGACCTTGTCGGGAGCCGATGCACCTTCGAATCTCTCATTGAGTCGAATCGGTAACTCGAATTCGATGCTGGCCTCTTGGACCGCGCCGGCGTTCACCGGTGGCGCACCCATCATCGGGTATCGCATCGAGCGTTTCTTCGGCACCGCTTGGTTCGTCGTCACTCCGAACACTGGCAACACGAACACCACGTACACACTCGACGGTTACGACGCAGGTAGCAGCATGCAGATCCGCGTTTCGGCCGTTACTGCCGCGGGAATTGGTGAGTCTGCGCTTCAGATCGCGCAGGTGGGCGGAACCGGTCTCGGTGGAGCGAGATTCACGACCACGGTTGGCAACGGATTCGTCGATCTGGCGTGGGCGGTATCGGCGGCCTTCGTGCCCGGGTCGTACCGTCTCGAATACCGCGTCGTCGGTTCCTCCACGTGGACCGTCGTGACCTCCGACATGGGTGCGGCGACCGCGTTCCGCGTTGGCGGTCTCACGAACGGTGTCAACTACGAAGTGCGCCTCACCCCGATTTATGTGGTGGGTGGCGTCGCATCGTTCGGTTCGCCGGCATCGGTGTTCGCCACGCCAATGGGCTCGGCGGGTGCGCCGACTTCGTTGACTGCTACGACGGGCAACGCCTCGACCACGTTGAGTTGGATCGCTCCGACTGATCTCGCCGGTGGTTCGATCATCGGGTATCGCATCGAGCAGTCGTCGACGAGTGCGACCACCGGATTCTCGGTTCTCACGCCGAACACCGGGTCGTCGGGGACGACGTTCAACGTGAACGGCCTGAGCAATGGAACTCAATACTGGTTCCGCATTTCGGCGATCACCGATATCGCCCAGGGAACGGCTGGCAACTCCGCGGTCACCTCGGTGACGCCGGTTCTACCGGGTCGTGCGGTGGCGTGGCTCTCGGCCGCGCCGGGTAACACGACCGCGGTCCTCACGTGGGACAAGCCCCAGTTCGATGATGAGGCGACCGATTACATCGGCTACCGAATCGAGCGGTCGACCGACGGCCTCGCGTTCACGACGATCGCCGCGAACATCGGCAAGGTGTTCACCTACACCGCCACTGGTCTCACGAACGGCACGAGTTACTGGTTCCGCGTGGTGACGCTCGGCCAGCAGTCCGATGGGGGATCGAGCGTCGTCTCGGTCGTGCCCGCCCGTTACAGCAGTCGGTTGGCTTCTCTGACGGCAACCATTTCGGATCGTCAGGTGACGCTGAATTGGACTCGCCCGACCGACACCGGCGGCTGGCCACTTCTCGGCTACATGATCTCGCGTTGCTGGTCGGGTGGTGTCTATTGCGATCCGACCAATAGCGCCTATTGGACCTATTACATGAACAACGGTTATCGGGGTTCCAACGACTTGTACAGCACGATTGCGTTCGTGGGACCGGATGTCACGTCGTACACGTTCAATGTCGATTCCGCCGATGCGTACCGAGTCATACCGGTGACCGCTCTGGGTGTTTGGTCCGGCGTCGGCGGTAGCTCGACTTCATGGTTCCCGAACGCCTCGGCCATTCAAGCGACGTGGTGGGGCGTGCCGTCGGCCGTCAACGCGCTGAAGGCGACCGTGAATTCACCCGGTGGTGTCGGAGCGGCGAACACAATGTTGTATTTCGACTGGACCGCTCCCACGAACGTGGGTAACGGCGTGGTCTCCGGATACGACGTCGAGCAGAGCTACGACGGTGGTCTCACGTGGAGCGTTCTCGGACGCACTCGCCAGACGTACCAATTTGTCTCTGGCATTCCTGCGGGCGTGTCGATCATGCTTCGAGTGCGTGCGGCGAACGAGTACGGCGTGGGACCGTGGAGTTCGGTCACGTCGTCGTGGACCGCGACACCGACCACGCCGCGGAATCCCTCGGTCACCACAGTCGGGAATCGAGTGACGTTCGCGTGGGACGCACCGGAGTTGACGAGTGGCATGGGTGTCCTCGGATACGCAGTGGAAGTGAACACCGCCGGAGCTTGGACCGCATTCTCGGGTACCGGCGTCGGGTTCACCGCAACATCGTTGCAATGGTCGGCTCCGAACAACACCTATTACAACAATCTCCAATGGAGAGTCCGGGCTCTCACCACTGCGCCGTCGAACAATGGTTCCTTGACGTCCGAGTGGGCGTACGCGGGTGCTCCTTTGCTCGGCACGGCCGCGCCGGTGGCGTCCCCGCGCGCCGTCGCTGGCAACACCACGACGACACTCTCGTGGTCGGCGCCCACCGACCTCGGTGGTGGCACGATCACGAGCTACCGAGTCGAGCAGAACTTGTTCGGCTCACTGTGGTTCCCCGTGGCGACAACCACCACGACGACGCTCGATGTGCGCGGGCTCTTGAACGGAAGCACCTATCGCTTCCGCATCACCCCCGTCACCACACAGGGCGATGGTCAGTCGAGCATCGTGTCGGCCATGCCGTTCGGACCCGCCTCGGCTCCGTCTCTCGTGCGTTCGACCACCGGAGATGGGTTCATGACCGTGTCGTGGAGCGCTCCCGCCTCGAATGGTGGTTTGCCGATCGCGGGCTACCAACTCGAACTGTGCACATATTCGAGTTGCACATGGACGAGTTACGTTCGCAACACGGGCTCACCCAACATCAACACGTACACGTTCTCCGGTCTCACCAATGGAACCCAGTACCAGGCTCGCGTCAGTGCGGTCACTGGCGCTTGTGACGAGACTCTGGCTGACTCGTCGAGTGCTTCGTGCAGTTTCTACGGCGCGATGGTTCTTGGAACCCCGGCGACGGTGCCGAGCGCACCACAAAGTCTCACCGCTTCCGTGGCGACGACTGCGACCTACGGCGTTCCGACGGCGAGCGGACAGGTGACGTTGAACTGGGCGGCTCCGGTGACCAACGGCGGGCAGACCATTTACGGTTACATGCTCGAACAGAGCGAGAACGGCGGCACCTCCTGGACGACGGTGTCTCCGAACCTCGGTAGTTCGTCAGTGGGAGTTCCGCTGTTGACGACGGTCATCACCGGGCTCACCCCCGGAACGGTCTATTCGTATCGCGTGACGCCGTTGACGTCGGAAGGTCCGGGTGCGGTTGCGATCACCTCGATCGTGGCTCCGGCGTGGCCGACGACATCCACCGTGCCGAACATGGTGAGTGGGGCGACGGTCGTGACGACATCGTCCTCGATCACCGTCTCGTGGCGCACGCCCACGACACCACTTCCCACTGGCTACAAGGTCGAAATTGCTCCCGCCAGCACTGGCGCGTACACCTCGGCGTGGGGCACATGGTCGGGTCAGGCGACCACGGCGAGCATGACGGCAACGGCGACCTCGGTCGGTGCGGGCGTCACGAGTGTCACGATCACGAATCAGTCCAGTGCCACCGGTGTGCTCACTCCGGGCACGTCGTACTACGTGCGGATCACTCCGGCGAATGCGTCGGGTGCGGCAACGGCGACCGTTGTCAACGCGACACCAATGTCGGTTCCAACCGCGGTCCAGACCACGTCGGCCGTGGCAGGTGACGGACGTGTCACCCTCACGTGGGCGGCGCCCACCAGCAACGGTGGATTCTCCGTTCTTTCGTATCGAATGGAGTATTCGACGGACGGCGTCAATTGGACGACTCTCACACTCGACGCCTCGGGCACGTCGTACGTGGTGCGCGGTCTCACCAATGGGACGGCGTACACGTTCCGCATGGCTGCGATTACATCGGCGGGAATCGGAGCTTGGGGAACCTTCGGTGCGGCGACTCCGGCCACTGTTCCGCTGTCGCCACTTGCGGTCTCGGTGGCCGGTGGAGACCGTCGGGCCACGATCACGTGGTCGGCTCCGGCGAACAACGGTGGATCGGCGATCACCGGGTACAAGGTGTATCGCAACGGTGCACTTCTCACGACGGTGGCAGCCAATGTTCTGACCTACACCGACACGAATGGTTCGACCGGGCTCACCAACGGCACGAGTTACTACTGGGAAGTACGCGCCGTGAACGGCGTTGGTGACTCGACATCGAGTCCCATCTACGCCACCCCATTCACCCAAGTGGGCGCCCCAACCAATCTTCTGGCAACTCGTGGTAACCGCCAGGCGACGCTGTCGTGGACGGCACCGACCAACACCAGTGGCTTCGCGATCACGGGTTATCAGATCGAGCGCAGCGTCAATGGCACGTCGTGGACCGTCGACTCGTACACGTCGTCGACCAGTTCCACGATCACCAACCTCACCAACGGCGTCCTCTATTACTTCAGGGTGACGGCCTATGTGAATGGAGGTCCAGCGGCCAGCCCAGGGGGCCTGGGCGTTGTGAGTGCCGCCGCATCCACAACGCCGATGACAGCGGCAACAGCACCGACAGTGTTCTCCGCCGTGCGCGGGAACGGTTCGGTGGCGCTGTCATGGCAGTCCCCTCAGGATCCGGGCGGCGCGCCGGTGACGGCCTACCAAATCTCCCAGTGCGTGTACAACGCCTCGACAACGTGGTGCAATGTCACCGGACAGTTCACATCCATCGTCCCGTCCACCAACTCGACGGGCACCACCTACACGGTCAGTGGCCTCACGAACGGCACGACCTACTACTACACCGTTGCGGCAATCACCTCCTTCGGCGTCGGCACATCGACGAACGTGAACTCGGTCAACGCCACGCCGGGCACGACCCCGACCGCACCGACGCTTCTCGACGCCGTTCCCGGCGACGGACGTGCGACAGTTTCGTGGTCGGCTCCGGTCAGCAATGGTGGTTTTGCTCTCACGGGTTATCGCGTCGAGCGGTCCTCCGACGGTGGGTCCACGTGGACACTGCTCGTCAACTCGTTGAACACCACCTCATGGGTGGACACGTCGCTCATCAACGGGGTGACGTACACCTATCGAGTGTCGGCGCAGAACGCTCTCGATTACGGCGTCTCTTCGACCACTGAGGTCGTTCCCTTCGGAGCTTCGCTTGCTCCGACGAACCTGTCCGCGGTCGCTGGTAGCACCCAGGCGACGATTTCTTGGTCCGCTCCGTCGAACAACGGTGGATCGGCCGTGGTCGGCTACAAGGTCGAACAGTCGACGAACAACTCCACATGGACGACGATCGCCGCCAACACCGGCATCGTGACGTCGTACAACGCCACCGGTCTCACGAACGGCACGTCGTATTACTTCCGCGTTTCGGCCATCACGTCGAACGCGACGAACAGCACGGCGGTCACGACGGCACTGCCCATCAGCACCGCGTCGGCACCGACTTCGCTCGGTGCGACCGTCGACGCGAACGGTGGAGTGGTTCTTTCGTGGGTTGCCCCCGTGAGCAATGGCGGAAGCCCCATCACCTATTACGTCGTCCAGCGTTCGACCGACGGGACAACATGGGTCGAGGTCGCTCGCCCGAGTGGACTCTCTCTCAACGTGAACGGACTCGTCCTCGGCACGAACTACACGTTCCGTGTCAACGCCGCGACGTCGGCAGGGCTCGGTGCGTACGCGACGACGACGGCGACTCCGGTCACGGCGCCGGGTGCGCCGCGTGGCCTCGCCGCCACCATCGACGGCACGGGCACGACCACGCTGTCTTGGTCTGCTCCGGCGAGCGATGGCGGTAGTGCGATCATCGGATACAACATCGAGCGTTGCAACAGTGGTCAAACGGCGTGCACCACGACGACGGCCGTGACCACCACCTGCCCGTCGGCGACTGCCTTCTGTCTGTTGTACAGCGTGTACGGCGGGGGACTATCCGTGACCGTTTCGCCATCGGCAGGAGTTACGACGTCCACCTTTGCGGTGACTGCGATCACGGCCGTCAACTCGACCACGGCGACCGTCGACGCTCGTCCGGTGTCGGGAAGTCTTGTGACCGTCTCGGTGCCCCAAGCAACCGCATCGACCACTTCTTCGGCGCCGACCAACTTCAGTGCCACTCCCGGCAACGCCTCGGTGGTGTTGCGGTGGGCCATTCCGTCGAGCCTCGGTTCACAGGTGCCAACGTCGTACACATACACCCTCCAGCGCACGAGCGATGGAACGAACTGGACCACGCTCAGCAGCACCATCACAAGTGCGACACTCACGTACACCGATTCGACACCGATCAACGGAACGACGTACACCTATCGCATCGCCGCGAACACCAACACGGCGGGTCTTGGTGCGTATGCGACCACGATCGCCCGACCCTTCACGGTGTCGAGCGCGGTGGCGACCATTTCGGCGACGGCGGCCGACGGTTCGGCCACCGTGAATTGGACGGCTCCGACAAACAACGGTGGTACGGCGATCACGTCGTACATCGTCGACTTCTGCACCGCGAGTTCGACGGCGTGCACGGCCGCGGCCACAACCGGATTCACCACGGTGTCGACAACGGTTCCCGCGAGCAACACATCGCTCGTCGTGACCGGACTCACCAATGGCACGGTGTACTACTTCCGTGTTCGCGCGGTCACTTTGGCCGGTGCGGGAACGGGAAGCGTTGCTTCCGCGACGCCGGGTGGTGCGCCCGGAGTGCCGGTGAGTCTGTCGGCCACGGCGGCGAACACCGGGTCGGTGACCCTTGGATGGACCGCTCCCACGAGTACGGGTGGATCGACGATCACGGGCTATCGCGTCGAGATCTGCAACACGAATTGCTCGTCGGGCGGAACGTACACCTTGCTCGGCACCACCACGGCGACCACGCCGTTCGTGACGGGTTCCGTCGCCGGATTCACATGCACGTCGATCACCGCGTGTGTCGTCGCCATCGGCACGACCGGGCTCGTGAATGGAACTCTCACGTCGTTCCGTGTATCGGCGGTCAACGGCAGCGGCACCGGCTCAGGCGCCGTGGCGATCGCCGTGCCGTACACCCTCGCCGGATCGCCGCTCGGTAATGCGGTCGCCGTCCTCGCGAATCCTTCGAATGCCGACAACTACGGAACATCGGTGACCTCGGACGCACCGGTGCTGTGGTTCCGGTTCAACAACGCCTCGGGCACCACTCCGACCGACGCCACTGGCGTCAGTCGATCCGTGGCCGTGGGATCGACGGGTGTCGTCTTCGGTGGCTCGTCGCCGTTCGGCGGCACGAGTGGTTCGGCGACCTTCAGTGGAACGGCGGCTGGTCCGGGTACGTATCCGACCACTGCTCCGGTGACCCCCACCAACATCACCGGCGCCGTCACCACCTTGAGCACGAACGACCTGCGGATCGCCGGGTCCATGACTCTCGAGGCCTGGATCAAACCGCAAACGGCGGCACCGAACAGATGGCAGACGATCATCGCACGAGGCAACGCGGGATCATCGACGCGCAACTATGCGCTGGCAATCAACGGAACACAACTTCATTTCTCGACGTACACCTCGACGGGCAATCAATACGTGACAACTCAGCCGGGAGCAATCGCTGGTGGAGTGTGGTCGCACGTTGTGGCAACGTATGACCAGACGAATGGTGATGTGAAGATCTTCGTCAACGGTGTGCAACAGAGCGCCGTGTTCTTCACTCTGCCCGGCTCGCCCGTTGTGACGGCGCTCGGCGAACTCGTGATCGGCAACAACTATTCGACCGACGCTTCGTTCTTCAACGGATCGTTGAGCGAGGTGGCCGTGTACAACAAGGCTTTGTCGGCATCTCGAGTGGCCGCGCATTACGCGGCATCGGGCATCACCACGGCGGGGCCGACGGCTCCCGGAGTTTCGGTGAATGGTGGCAACCTCACGTTGACCTGGACGGCGCCGGCCGATACGGGCGGTTATCCGATCACGGGCTACAAGATCGAGTACGTCGCTCCGGCGACTGCCGTCGTTGCGTTCAGTGGGGCAACGTGGTCGACCTTGATCGCCGACACCGGATCGACGGCGACCACCTACAACCTGAACAGCAGCCTCACCTCGGCCGTGCTGCAGGGATATTCGTTCCGCGTGACCGCACTCACGACGATGGGTGAAGGTTCGCCGAGCCTTCCGGCCGGTCCATACGGGACCGCGGCCGCGCCGACATCGCCGACATCGTTCACGGCCACGGGTGGCACGGAGCGCGTGTCGCTCGCTTGGGGAGCCCCCGTGAATACGGGAGGACTTTCGGTGCTCGGTTATCGCCTCGAGCGGAGTCCCGACAACGGCACCACGTGGAGCACGCTCGGAACGACCACGTCGACGACACCTTTCGTGACTTCGCCCGCTTCAGGTGTCACCTGCACATCGGTGAGCGCGTGCGTCGACGCGTCGAGTGCGATGACGCCTGGATCGTCCTTCGTATACCGCGTCATCGCCATCACGCCCGCCGGTATGAGCGAGCCGTCGGTTGCCTCCGGCGGACCGGCGAACACCGTGACATCTCTCATGGCCGTCGTGGGCAACGCTCAGGTGGGACTCACCTGGGACCAGATGCCGATGACCGCCGGTCAGACCGTGGCGGGTTACCTCGTCGATCGATGCACCGGCACGTGCACCGCCTCGACCGGCACTTACACCGCGCTCACCGCGGTGACGGGTGCGCCCACGGGCACCACCACCGGTATGGCCGCGCCGTACTACACCGCCACCGGACTCACGAACGGCACCGCGTACACGTTCAGGGTGCGCGCCGTGTACGGAGGCTCGAACATCGTCGGTCCGGCCGTCATCGTCGCCGCGACTCCGGTGGCGAGTGCCCAAGTGGCCGTGCAATTGCTCAATTCGACGGCGTCCACCACGAGCGTGTCGCTGAACTGGCTCGCGCCAGTGGCAACGAGCGGCAACGCCGTCATCGGCTACAAGGTCGAGTACTGCTCGACGGACTGCGGATTGTCATCCGCCGTCTTCACCACGGCGACCGCGGTCAGTGGCGCTCCCGCCGGCGCAACCACGACGTTGCTCACATTCGTCGTGAATGGTCTGTCGACTGGGACGACCTATGCCTTCCGAGTCACACCGGTTCTGTCGGTGTCCTCGACGGGAATTCCAAGTCCCTCGGTCATCTTCGACACGCCCACGCAAACAGTTGGCGCTCCGACCGCGCTCGCTGCAGCGGGACGACTGAACAGCGTGAACCTCACCTGGACCCCGCCCGCCACGACGGGTGGGTATCCGGTCCTTGGTTACCGCATCGAGTTCCGCCCGGGCAGCACCGGAGACTTCATCACATCGGTGGCGAACACCTTCTCGTCGACACCGGCGTACACGGTGCTCAACCTCACGGCCGGACAGCTCTATGGATTCCGCGTCACCGCACTCACTGCGGCCGGACCGGGTGCCACGAGTTCGGTCGCCACCGGCACGCCTTACGGGGCAGCGAGTGCACCATCGAACCTTGTGGCGGCCGCTTCGAGCGGCCAAGCGCAACTGACGTGGAGTGCACCGGCATCGACCGGTGGTAACCCCATCACGGCGTACCGCATCGAGCAATCGGTCGACGGCGGCACGACGTGGACCGATGCCGCGGCCAACACCGGATCGACAGCGACGGCCTACACCTTGACCGGTCTCGACAATGGGGTCACCGTCCTGTTCCGCGTGAGTGCGGTCACTTCGGCCGGAAGTGGTGCCACGTCGAACATCGCGACGGCCATTCCGAGTTCGCCCGCTGCGGCGCCGGTGAGCCTGGCGGGTCTTGCCACCAATGCTCAGGCGGTGCTCACATGGTTGCCGCCTGCTGACACGGGCGGCCTGCCCGTGATCGGTTACCTGGTCGAGCGTTCGACGGATTCGAACACTTGGACTGTCGCCACCGCGAACACCGGGTCGGCGGTTCCGGCTTCGGTTCAGTCGGGACTCGTCAACGGCACGACGTATTACTTCCGCGTGTCGGCCATCACGGCGGGCGGAACCGGTGCGGCCACTGCCCCGATCTCGGTCACTCCGTTCACGACGCCATCGGCGCCGACAGCGCTCACGCCAACTCCGGGTGACGGTCAGGTCGTTCTCGGTTGGGGAGTGCCCGCCAGCAATGGTGGGGCGGTCATCTCTGATTACAAGGTCGATCAATCGCTCGACGGCGGAATCACTTGGACGACGGCGATCGCGTCGACGAGTGGAACGCGACAGGCGACGATCACCGGTCTCACGAACGGTGCGCCGATCCTCTTCCGGGTGTTCGCCATCAACGCAGCCGGGGTGGGTACTCCGACCGCTGCAATCAGCACCTCGGCGTACACGTTGCCCGACGCCCCGACATCTCTGGCGGCAACGGGAGCCAATGCTTCGGTGTTGTTGTCGTGGATCGCACCGCTCAACACCAATGGTTCGCCCGTGTCGGGCTATCGCGTCGAGCGGTCGACCGATGGTGGGAACACGTGGATCGTTGCCATCGCGAACACCGGTAACTCCGGCACCAACGTCGTTGTCAACAACGTGACGAACGGTGTGTCGTATTCGTTCCGCGTCAGCGCCATCAACGCGGCCGGTGCGGGCGGTGTCTCCAACACTGCGGCGGCGACGCCGCTCACCACTCCATCGGCACCGACCAATGTCACCGCGATTGCGGGCGACACCGTCGTCGCGTTGGCTTGGGACGTTCCCACCAACAACGGCGGTTCGACGATTTCGTCGTACTCCGTCGAGCGTTCGAGCAATGGCGGCGTCACGTGGACGACCATCGCGAGCGGTGTGTCGGTGACGACGTACGGCGACTCATCGCTCACGAACGGCACGACGTACCTCTACCGCGTGAGTGCGGTCAACGCGGCGGGCACGGGCTCTTCGAGTGCCGGTGTGGCGGCGGTCCCCGCGGCCAAGGCGTCGGCCCCGACGTCGGTGGTTGCGACACCGGGCAGCGGAGCGGTCATCCTCACGTGGACGGCACCGTCGTCCACCGGTGGTTCTCCGATCACCGGATACAAGGTCGAGGTGTCCGAGGACAATGGCGACACATGGTCGACGGCCATCGCCGACACGCAGACATCGTCGACGTACGCCTCGGTGAACGGTCTCGCTCCCGGTCAGTTGTATGCCTTCCGCGTCAGCGCCATCAATTCGGCCGGTGTCGGCTCGGCGAGCTCCGCCGTCACGGGGACGCCGATCGTGGTGTCGACCGTCGTGCTATCCGGCTCCGCGGGCAATGGTTCGGCGAATCTCTCGTGGACCGCTCCGACCGATGTGACGCAGACGGGCTACGTCGTCGAACGTTCCGTCGACGGAGCCACTTGGACCTCGGCCATGACGAACCCGACCGCCAACTCGACGACGGGAACGGCATCGGGACTCACGAATGGTGTCCTGTACATCTTCCGTGTGCAGGTGCTCACGTCGGCCGGCCCGGCGTCGGGATACTCGAACTATCTGTCACTCGTCCCGCAAGGCGCACCAGGTGCGCCGACCGGGCTGGCAGGTACGGGTGGCGACGCTCAGGTGACCCTGCGCTGGACCGCACCGAGCAGCAACGGTGGCGCCGCCATCACCGGCTACAAGGTCGAATACAGCGCGAATGGCACTACCTGGTCGACGGCCACGTCGACCACGGGAAATCAGGCGACGGCGTACACCGTCACCGGACTGACCAACGCCACCGCGTATTCGTTCCGCATTTCCGCGATCAACGCGGTGGGTACGAGCGTGAC
>CAYFNP010000003.1:0-2303 GCA_964344425.1 uncultured Bifidobacterium sp.
GAGGCGATGCCGACCGTGGCGCCCGTGCCGAGCAACCACCGCACGGTTCCGTTCGTTTCGACGGTGTCAAGCCCGGGCCTGCCGTCGATCGAGGCGGGGATGAGCGCGAGCAGGGCGATGATGACGACGTTCGACGAAACCGGGGCCCATGCGGCCGCGACGAATCGGTCACGTGCGTTGAGTGCGGCCGACGCAAGCGCCGTCACCCCGTAGAAGAAGATCTGAATCAGAAAGACGCGGGCGAGCATCGTTCCGACGGTGCGGTACTGGTCGGCGTCGACGGTGGAAGCGGGGTGCAGCGAGAACACACGAAAGACGAGCGGTGCGCACGCGACGGCGATCGCGGTGAACAGGGCGAGCATGACGAAGCCCGTCGACATGACGGTTCGTTCCGAGTCATCCGGCAGCGAGGACTCACCGTCGCGTCGATGGGCGATGCGTGTGAACAACGGCACGAGCGCCGCGGCAAACACGCCACCGACGAGCAATTCGTAGAGCGAATTCGGCGAATTGTTCGCGCCGTCGTAGGCGTCGGCAACCGCGGTCTGGCCGATGACGACACCGAAAACAACGATGCGGGCGAGGCCGGTGAGACGGGAGACGGCGGTTCCGGCAGCCACCGCCACGTTCGTGCGGAGCAGTCCCCGCTCTTCGATCGTCATTCGCTCATCGAGCGTACCCAGAACGTTCAATCCGTGGACTTCATTCGCCCGATCTGCGCACCTACGGATAGGGTGCTGGACATGGGGAATCGCTTCGAATCAGTGCAGGCCGTGCGTGATGGCCTGAAGAAAGTCAACTACCTCGCCGACGACGGCATCGCGAGCGTGGCCTTCCTCGCCGATCGCTTGGGTAAGCCGGTTCTCGTCGAGGGTCCCGCCGGAACGGGCAAGACCCAGTTGGCCAAGAGCATCGCCGATCTCATCGGCGCCCGGCTGATTCGCCTTCAGTGCTACGAGGGCCTCGACGAATCCAAAGCCCTCTACGAATGGAACTACAAGAAGCAGTTGTTGCGCATTCAGGCCGACAAGAACAGCGATTCGTGGAGCGAGGTGCACGACGACATCTTCAGCGAAGAGTTCCTGCTCACCCGTCCGCTGCTCGAGGCGATCCGCGCCGACGACCCGGTGGTCCTGCTGATCGACGAAGTCGACCGTGTCGAGGTCGAAACCGAGGCGTTGCTGCTCGAGATTCTGAGCGAATACCAGGTGTCGATCCCCGAAATGGGAACCATCACGGCGAAACAGGTTCCGCTGGTGTTCCTCACCTCGAACAACACGCGCGAACTGTCCGAGGCCCTGAAGCGCCGCTGCCTGTACCTGCACGTCGATTACCCCGACATGGACCGCGAAAAGGAAATCGTCCTCACCAAGGTCGAGGGCATCACCGAACACCTCGCCGACCAGATCGCCCGCATCGTGCGCAGCATCCGCCAGCTCGACCTGAAGAAGGCACCGTCGGTCAGTGAAACCCTCGACTGGGCGCGCACGCTCATGCTGCTCGGCATCGAACACATCGACGCCGAACAGGCCAAGGAAACCCTGCACATCCTTCTCAAGTACCAGACCGACATCGCCAAGGCGGCGAAGGAACTGTCGTCCGACAAGTGACGGGGTCACACCGATGCTCGACTTGATGTCCGGTTTCGTCGCTGAACTGCGCAACGCCGGCCTGCCCGTCAGCCTGACCGAGAACCTCGACGCCATGGAGGCGATCAAGCAGATCCCTCTCGAAGATCGCGAGGCCTTCAAGTGGGCCCTCGGGGCGACCCTCGTCAAGAACTCGGCGCACTGGCGCGCCTTCGAAACGGTCTTCGAGGTCTACTTCAGCATCCGCGGCCCGGAATACGCGCTGAAGGACGACGAAGATGCCGGCGAGTTCTGGCGCGAGATGCAAGAGCAGATGCGCCAGGGCGAGGGCAAGGGCGGCGCGGGTGGCATGGAGTCGCTGTCGCAGGAAGAGCTGATGAACCTGTTGATGCGCGCGCTGATGGAAGGCGACCAAGCGATGATGCGCGCGCTTGCCAAGCAGGCCGTTCAGCGTTTCGCGGGCATGGAGCCCGGGCGTCCCGTGGGCGGCACGTATTACCTGTACCGCACGCTGCGCAACCTCGACCTCGACAACATGATGAGCAAGATCGAAGAGGCGAACGCGCAGCGCGGCATGGAGCCGCAGACCGATCTGGAAAAGCGTCTCGAGAACGACGAGATGCAGCACCGCATCGAACAGTTCAAGCAGGAAATCGAGGCCGAGATCCGCAGGCGTCTTGTCGCCGACCGTGGCGCCGAGGCGATGGCGAAGAC
>CAYFNP010000003.1:2313-22779 GCA_964344425.1 uncultured Bifidobacterium sp.
ACTTTGCGCAAGCCGTTGCCCGAGGACGTCGAGTTCATGCACGCCAGTCGCGACGAGATGCAGAACCTGAAAAAGGCCCTGTATCCGTTGACGCGCAAATTGGCCGCGCGTCTTGCGCGAAAGCGTCGCCACGGGCGAAAGGGCCCGCTCGACTTCCGCAACACGGTGCGCCATTCGCTGGCCTACGGCGGAGTACCCGCCGAACCGAAGTTCAAGTATCCGCGACCCGCCAAGCCGGAGCTGATGGTCGTCGCCGACATCTCGGGCAGCGTCGCGGCGTTCGCTCGGTTCACCCTGATGCTGGTGTACGCAATACAGAACCAGTTCTCGAAGGTCCGATCGTTCGTGTTCATCGACGGCCTCGACGAAGTCACCGACTACTTCCGGGCCACCGAGGACATCACCGAGGCCATCCAGCGAGTCAACACCGAGGCCGATGTCGTGTGGGTCGACGGTCATAGCGACTACGGCCACGCCTTCGAGGTGTTCTGGGAGCGCTACGGCAAGGACGTCGGTCCGAAGACCACCGTTCTTCTGCTGGGCGATGCGCGAAACAACTACCACGCGGCCCAGAGCTGGGTGGTGCGCGAGATGCAGCACCGCGCGCGCCACGTGTACTGGCTGAACCCCGAGCCGCGTTCGTACTGGAACACCGGCGACTCGATCGTTGGCGAGTACGGCTCGTACACCGACGGCGTCTACGAGTGCCGCAACCTGCGTCAGCTCGAGGCCTTCGTGGAAAAACTCGCATGACGGGCACGCGCATCGTCCTGGTTCGCCACGGGGAATCCCAGGTGTCGGTCGACAAGATGATCGGTGGCCCGCGCAAGTGCAGCGGACTGTCGGCCCTCGGACGCAAGCAGGCCGAGGCGTTGAACGCGAGATGGACGTCCGAGCGCATCGCGGCACCGACGGCCCTCATCGCAAGCAACTACAAGCGGGCAATCGAAACGGCCAACCTCATCGCGCCGTCGCTCGGTCTGCCCGAACTGCTGATCGACGCTGACTGGGGTGAACACGACCCGGGCGAGGTGTGCGACGGAATGACCTATGCCGACTTCGTCGACAAGTTCGGTCACCGCGACTGGAGCATCGACCCGTACGACGAGACCTATCCCGGCGGAGAAACCGTTGCGGCTTTTCAGTTCCGGGTGGGCGGGGCCCTGCGGCGCACGGTCGACACGCACACGGGCGGAACCGTGGTCGTGGCCTGCCATGCGGGGGTCATCGACACCTGCCTGCGCCATGCGTTGCGCAGCGCGCCGGTCGGGGAGTTCGAGGTGCACACGCTGAACACGTCGATCACCGAGATCGTGCACGTGCGCCCGGGCCGCTGGCAGATCGTTCGCTACAACGACGCCGCCCACCTCGCGGGGCTGCCCGCCGCCACGAACTAGTTTTCCTCTCGTCGCGACTCAGCGGTCGTGTCGAGTCGCACACGGTACGAAGGGCAGGTCATGAAGAACAAGGTCGCCGTTGTCATTGGTGGACACAGCGGATTCGGTGAGGCAATCGTGCGTCGCTTCGCGGCGGAAGGTGCTCGCATCGCCATCGCAGCGCGTCGCGCCGACGTGGTGAATGCCGCAGCAACTGCCGTCGGTGGAAAGGGCTACACATGTGACATCACCGTCGACGACGATGTGTCGGCGCTGGTCGCTGCCGTCGAGGCCGATTTCGGCCGCATCGACATCGCGGTGAACTGCGCGGGCTACGAACAAAGCACGCCGATCGCCGAGCTGACTCCCGAGAAGTTGACGGCGATGCAGGCGGTGCAGTTCACCGGTGCGATCTACTGCATGAGGCATTTCGGCAACTCGATGGCCGCAACGGGCGGTGGTTCGTTCGTCTCGATCTCGTCGCAAACCGCCCACAGCCCGGCGATCGGGCTTGCTGCATACGGCAGTTCGAAGGCCGGCGTCGAATACGCCACGAAAATTGCGGCTGTCGAATACGGCCCGAAGAGCGTTCGGTTCAATTGCATCGCGTCGGGTCTCATCGAGACACCGATGACGGCGCGCATCTTCAAGGTCGCCCCCGCAATTCAGGCGCTGCGTGAGCTCACGCCGTTGCGTCGGATGGGCAGTTCCGACGACATTGCGAAGGCCGCGTATTTCTTCTGCAGCGACGAAGGCGCGTTCGTGACCGGACAAACCCTGTGCGTCGACGGCGGCGCAACGCTGCACGGCCTACCGACGCCGTTCCACTATGCAGATGCGGCGCGTCGGTTCGCCGAAGCCGCAGCCAGCGACACGGACAAGCCCTCCTGACGAAGCGGATCGCGGTCGTCGGCGCCGGTGCCGGGGGGTGCGTGGTTGCGGCGCGTCTCTTCGACGCGGGCCACGAAGTGCATCTCTTCGAGGCCGGTGCCGCATCGGCGACGAACCCGTCGACCAGCCTCGCCGCGACCCTGTCACGCGATGAACTGTTCGACCCGTCGGTCATCGCGTCGACTTACACGGGCGCAGAGCGCGTTCCTTATCCGCGCGGCAGGGCTCTTGGCGGCACAACGGCTGTCAATGCGCTGGTGCAGATGTGGGGCACGCGCGAGGACTGGGATGCGTGGACCTCGGTGCACGGTTGCACCGGCTGGAACTGGCAATCGGTCAGCGGCGAGATGCGCGCGCTCGGCCTGCCTTCGTACGTGCCGAAGGATTCGGACGGCGGCGTTGTCACTGCGGCAGTGGTCGAAGCGGCGCGCAAGCTTGGTGCGTCTCGCTGCACGCACACGGCCGAAACGGCCGACGGTGCGGGGCCCGTCGCCCTGTCGATCGACGGGTCGCGTCGTGCCGATGCTTTCGAAGTGTTCGTCGCGCCGCGGGTGCGCGTTGCAACGGGTCGCATGGTTGTTCACGCAGGAAATGCGGTGCAAGAAGTCGGTATCGAGGCGGGCTGGGTCTCGTCGGTCGTCCTCGACGACGGTACCGAGCACTTCGTCGACGGCGTGGTGGTCGCGGCTGGAACCGTTTGGTCGCCGGTCATTCTCCGCCGCAGCGGTATTTCGCGCGCGGGGCTGGGTCGGAACCTGAAGGATCACGCCTCGTTGTCGCTGACGTTCGGCGGTCCCGCGATCGATGCCGCGCCGCAGCGCGAAGTCGACGTCACGTCCCTCGTCGTGGCTTCGACGTTGAGTGATTCCGACGTCAACCTCTTGCCCGTCGACCCGGCTCAGTTGGTCGTCGCGGTGACCAAGGTGTCGTCGGTCGGCCATGTCATCGAGGTCGCAGAAGGAGTCGAGGTGGTGCTCGGTACGTTGACCACCGACGACGACGCGGCTCGAATGATCGCCGCGCTGCGACTGGCCGCCGACGTGCACGAAGAGATGTCCGGGCGACTACCCAATCTCCATCTGTCGGTCGACGACCGCGGCACGCCACTCGCAACTCTCCTCGCTCACGATGATGCGATGGTGGTGTCGTTCGTTCGTCGCCGCCCCGGCCCGTATTCGCACGCCGTCGGCACCTGTCGGATGGGCGTCGAATCCGACCACGAAGCCGTGGTCGACGTGACGGGCCGTGTTTTCGGTGCCGTCAACCTGTGGGTGGCCGACGCGTCGGTGTTTCCCGACCTGCCGCGCGCCGCGACGCAGGTGCCCGTGATGGCGGTGGCGAGCCGCATCGCGCGCGGTGTCGCTGAACGGATCGGCTGAGACCGCCGAAGAAGGCTGCAAAGATGAGGCGATGGTTGCATCGCGAATTCCCTTCAGTCTTGGTCTCCACGAGGTGGCAGACGGCTGCCATGCCTACCTTCAACCCGACGGGGGATGGGGCTACAGCAACGCGGGACTGATCGTGGGCGACGGTGCTTCGTTGCTCGTCGACACGCTCTTCGACCTCGACCTCACGGCCGCGATGCTGGGCTCGATGGACGCGCTGACGGCGGTCGCGCCGATCGGCACCGTGGTGAACACCCATGCGAACGGAGATCACTGCTACGGAAACCAGCTCGTTGCGGACCGTGAGATCATCGCGTCGCGCGCCGCGGCCGAGGAGATGTCGCACGTGCCGCCCGCGATGATGGCCGGCCTGAATTCGGCACCTGGCGACGTGGGCGACCTGTTCAGGTCGTTCTTCGGTGATTTCCGCTTCGACGGCATCGACCTCACGCCGCCGACGCGCACGTTCGAAGGCAGGCTCGAGGTCGAAGTCGGCGGTCGTGCGGTGGAACTGATCGAGGTCGGCCCGGCGCACACCCAGGGCGACACCATCGTCGTCGTGCCCGATGCACGCACCGTCTACACGGGCGACATTCTGTTCATCGGCGGTGCACCAATCGTGTGGGCCGGTCCGCTCGAAAACTGGATCGCCGCATGCGACCTCATGTTGGGCATGGACATCGACACGGTGGTACCTGGTCACGGGCCGGTCACCGACAAGGCGGGTGTCGTCGCGGTGCGCGACTACCTGGTCGAGGTGCTGCAGTCGGCATCGGCGCAACACGCTGCGGGCGTCGACGCATTCGAGGCCGCCGTGCGCATCGTGCGCGAGATGACGGGCAACGACGCCACACGCGACCTGCGCGAATTCGGTCGCGCAGCGGTGAACGTCGACACCGTGTACCGCAGCCTCGATCCGGCCCACGAGTCGCCGAACGTCATCGAACAGTTCAGGCGGATGGCCGAGATCGAATCGCGCGCCGCGCGAGGATGAACCACGCCGCGATCGCGCAACACGAGAACAGGATCCATTGGATCGCGTACGACAGGTGCGGTCCGTTCGACAGTTCTGGGTCCGCAACGCGGGAAGGCAACGTTCCCGACACCTGCACACCGTCGGCGTACTCGAGCCAATCGACGTAGTAAGGCAGCACGGTCTGCGATGCATCGGATTTCATCTGTGCGGCAAGTCGCCCCACGTCGACGCGCTGCACCTCGCTCAGGCGTCCGCTTGCCGGATCGGAGAGGGCGCCGAGGCGGCGCTCCTGGGACTTGCGGATACGGGCGAGAAACTCGACCTCGCCCGACGGCGCGCTAGGAAACGTCGCCGACAAAGGAACGAAGCCACGGTCGACCAACAACACGTAGGCCTTTCCGTTGACCGAGAAGTCGAGTGGGGTGACCACGTCGAGGCCGGCTGTCGAGTCCTGGCTGCGGTTCAGAACCGTCACCTCGTCGCCGGGTCGGAATGTCCCCGTGACGACGACGCGGTACCACTGCGCGTCGTCGGGGGGCTCGACAAGAAAATCCGTGAGCGGCGCAGGTGCTGCGGCCGCACGTCCGCGAACCTCGGAATTGAACGCCTTCTTCTCGTCGAGCCGGTGGAACTGCCACAGGGACAGATTCGCCATGACGACGACAAGGATCACCGTGATCACGTGCACGACGATCATCCGTGGTCGCAGTAGGGGGGAGAACCGGCTCATCTCTTTCATCGCAACGCTAACTTGGGCCGGTGCGCGATCTCTCATCGCTGAGCCCCACGTTCTGGGAGCGGGTCTTTGGTTCGGGAACGCGCGCCGCAGAACCGAAACGGATCGGTGTCGGCATGATCGGTGCGAACTATCGGGTCGGCCTTTCGTCGCCCGACCCAAATGTGCCGAAGTCCGTCGTAGTGAAGCTGCCGTCCCCCGAGCCGGAGAGCCGCGCAGCGGGAATCTCGCACCGCACGTACGAGCGTGAGGCGAAGTTCTACATGAACCTCGCATCGCGGGTCGACATCCGTCGTCCCCACTGTCATTGGGTCGAGTTCGACGAAGAAACCCACGACTTCGTGCTGGTGCTCGAAGACCTCGCGCCGGCCGAGCCCGGCGACCAGCTGACGGGATGCACAATCGAACAGGCTCGTCTCGCCGTGGTCGAACTCGCGGGTTTGCACGGGCCGATGTGGGCCGACCCGAAGTTGTTCGACATCGACTGGCTGCAACGCAGGGCCGACACGGCCGCGGCCGAACTGCTGGGTGGCGCGTACGCGATGTTGATGGTTCCGTTCATGGCGACCTATGCGAAGTACTTCACGCCCGCACAGGAGAAGGTCGCGCGTGAATTTTCCAATCGAATCGTGGGTTGGGTACTCGACCGCCCCGGGCCACTGACCCTTGCACACGGTGATTACCGACTCGACAACATGCTCTTTGCCACCGCGGCAGGCGGACCCGCCATTGCGGTCGTCGACTGGCAGACGCCGAACCACGCCCCGGGCGCCAACGACGTCGCATACTTCCTCGGTGCTGGCGTCATGCCCGAGGTGCGACGCGAAATCGAACGCGATGTCATTGCCGATTACCTCGCCGCACTTGGTCGCTACGGTGTCGAACACGACGCGACGTCGTTCTGGAACGAGTACGTGCACGCGTCGTTCGCGGGTCTGATCATGGCCGTCGTCGCGTCACAGGTCGTGACTCCGACCGAGCGTGGCGAGGCGATGTTCGCAGCAATGGCAACCCGTGCGGCACAGCACGCAGTCGACCTCGGCGCGCTCGACGTCCTCTGATCGGATACACGATGACCCACGACCTGCCCGACTTCAAGATTCCCCATCGCGAGAAAATCGAGTGGATGGTCGAGACGAACGGTTGGGCGATCGAAACCGTTCCTGCCGGCTCGTTTGCCACCGCAGACGGCGCGCCATTCCCCGGCTACGCCTACACAGTCGACTTTCCGTCACGCTTCGCCATGGCGGAAGTGGTGATTCTCGGCCTGACACCGGTCGCGTGCAGGGGGCTCTTCGACCTGATTGCCGATGTTGCGGGCGCGGGACAGCGCATCGAGGTGGGAGTCGAGGTACTGGGTCTGTTCGACGGTGAACAACGGGCCAAGTTCGTCCCCGTCGACCTCGGCGTGCACGGACACTTGTTCCCAACCGCGACTGCGTGGCACGCGGGTCGACCATTCGACGTGGTGCAACTTCTGTGGCCCGACCGCAACGGCTTCCTGCCCGACGAAGCGGGCTTCGACCAGAAGATGCGCTTCGCCCAGCCGGTACTTGGTGCGGCGAACTAGCACCGCGCGGATCTAGAAGCCGCGCACTTCGTTCAACTGGCGCACGAGCCGGTCGAGTGCCGCCGCATGACACGTCACGAGAGCGCTGCGCCATACGGAGTCGACGGGAGAAAGGGCCACGAGGGTCTCGAACTCGCAGTACGGACGACCGAGGACGGTGCGCAGAGCGACGGTCAGTGCCCCGACGGGATCGTGGTCGACGCGGTTCATCATCGCTTCGACTTCGGCCTTCTTCAGTGGTCGTGCTACGCGTTCCGCGTTGATGCGCCGCACGAGATACGGCGACAGGTAGCCCGCGTAGCGGGCCTGCAGCGAGAGGTCGCGCCAGTCATTGCCCGTCACGCGTCCCCTGCACGACGACACCCCGCAGGCGCAATCGAATTCGTCGTAGTCGCTTCCATCGGCCATCGCGTAGTCGAAGGTGATCGCTTCGCCCGGCACGATGTCGCGCATCGCGACCACCTGGGCCGCGCCACCCATGCCGCAGTTTGGTTCGCACGAATGATTGACCGCATCGCCCGGTTCGCGGTCGATGGGGCCGAGGAGGAATGCGTCGTCGTCGATCTGGATCGAGCGCGACCGTCGGTCGGCGCTGTGCGTATCGAACGTCGCACGGTCGACCAGCGTCCCCCCGAACGTGGCAACGATCGTGCCTGCGGGAACCGGGGAGACCGCGTACGACCCGAAGCCGGCGGAACCCGCCGGGCGCATCTCGGCGAGAGACGACAGGTAGTTCTCGGGCATCGGGCGAAAAGTAGCCGAGTGCGGTTAGCATTGAGTCAATTCAGCATCACGAGCGACCGGGCAACCGGTCCGGCAACCGGGGTAGGTCCACGGTGCCAACTCGGTCGGAAACGACCGGGGATGTGGCGGGAAACCGCAACGGACCCGACCGCGCGGTCGCTCGTCGCTGAGGATTTCGAACTCGAAGAGACGAAAGGAGACGACGGTGTCGACACGACGCGATTATCCCGCCACGGGTGCGTGGCGCGACGGTGACCCCGTTGGCACCCGTCGTTTTCTCGCGCTTCCCGCCGACAGGGCGATCGGCCTCGACGTCGGGTCCGCCCTCCGCGGCGTCACGATCGCGTACGAGACGTGGGGCCGTCTCGCCGATGACGCGTCGAATGCGATCCTGCTCTGTCATGCATGGACGGGCGACTCGCACGCAGCCGGGCCGGCCGACGACGGGCACCCGACGCCGGGTTGGTGGGAAGGAATCATCGGCCCCGGCCTTGCCATCGACACGAACCAGTTTTTTGTCGTGTGCGCCAACGTTCTCGGCGGTTGCCAGGGCAGCACCGGTCCCGCCTCGCCGCATCCCGACGACGGTCGTCCGTACGGTTCGCGTTTTCCCGTCATCACCATCCGCGACATGGTGCGTACGCAGGCGCGTCTGGCCGACCATCTCGGTGTGCGCACCTGGCACAGCGTCATCGGTGGCTCGATGGGTGGCATGCAGGTTCTCGAATGGGCCGTCATGTTTCCCGACAGGGTGAAGTCGATCATCCCCATCGCCACGTGCGCGCAGGCCAGCGCGCAGCAAATCGCGTGGGGAGCCATCGGGCGTCGTGCCGTGCGCCTCGACCCTCGCTGGCGCAACGGCGACTACTACGACGCGGCGCCCGGTGACGGCCCGTGGGAGGGGCTTGCGATCGCGCGCATGATCGCCCAGGTCACGTTCCGCAGTGACAACGTCTTCACCGAAAAGTTCGGACGTGATCTTGCCGACGGCAACGCCGAGAAGTCGGGTCTCGAGATGTGGGACCGGTTCGAAGTCGAGCGTTACCTCGACCACCACGGTGACAAATTGGTTCGACGATTCGACACCAACAGCTACCTCTCGATCGGAAAGGCCATGGACCTGCACGACATCGGTCGTGCCCGAGGTGGAGTCGTGGCCGCCGCCGCCCGTATCAACGTTCCGGTTCTGTCGGTGGGAATCTGGAGCGACATTCTCTACCCCAGTTACCAGCAACGCGAGATCGTCAGGTTGGTCGTCGAAAACGGCGGCCACGCCGACTACGTCGAGATCGACTCGCCGCACGGCCACGACTCGTTCCTCATCGAGCTGGAACAGGTTGGCCGTGCCGTGCGGAGCCACCTCGGTAGGGTGTGAGGGTGCTCGCGACCGTCGGTGCCGTCACCATCATCGCAGCGCTGCTCATTCTCGGTGGTCTCGGACTCTTCGGTCTCACCGTGTGGTTCTGGCGCACGTCGCGGCCCGAGCCGCCGGCGCTTGCCCGACTCGAAGTGATGAGCGAGCGCGCATGGCGCAAGAGCAAGGGCGTCGACCGCGAGTTCCTGTTGCGCATGGCTCACAAGGCCGCCTACGACTCCGCGACGAACACCGTGCCGAACACCGAATCGGAAGACGGAGCGAAGTAGTTTTTCCTTCGTGGCAGCGTTCAACCCAGAGGAAATGATCGTCCGGTTCCGCGAGCGTGCGGCTGCGGTCAAGCGCCGGCCCCTCCCGCCGGTCGCCGGTGAAGAACGGCAACTCTTCCTGCAGCAGGCCCAGGTCGACTTCCAGGACTTCGCCATCATCGGCGACGCCTCCGCCTCTGTCGAGGACGGCGTGCTTGTGCTGCGCATCGACATGCGCGGCGACAAGAAGTGAACCAACCCCACGGCCACACCCATCGTTGGGCGCTCGTCGCCTGTTTCGTCGGTGTCATCGCATGGAGCTCCGGTCCTGTCATGGTCCGCGGGGTCACGGCATCGGTTTCCGCCTTCACGCCGTTGCGGCTGTGGATCTCGATTCCCGTCATGTCGGCTGCTGCGCTGCTGGCAGGTGGACGACTCGACCGTGATCTCTACCGTCGGTGTCTGTTGCCGGGCGTGCTGTTTCTCGGGTCGATGGCGACGGGTTTCGCGTCGTTCCAGCACACCTCCATCGCAAATGCGACGCTGATTTCGAACCTGCAGCCCGTGCTGATGCTGCTCGTTGCTCCGCGCCTGTTCGGCGAGAAGCCGACCGTGCTGCGTGTCTGTCTCGCCGTGGTTGCACTCGGTGGAATCTTCATGGTCGTGCTCGGCGCGGGTCCCGGGGGAGAGGCCGGACTGTCCGGCGACCTTTTCGCCGTCGCGAACCTCGTCATCTGGTCGACCTACTTCGTCTTCGCAAAACGTGCGCGCGACGCCGGTGTTCATGCCGGGTCGTTCCTTGCCGGGGTGTTCACCGTTGCTGCAGTCGCCACGCTTCCGTGGGTCGCCGTCGCTCGTCCCGACTTCGGCGAAATGGGCGGACACGACTTCCTTCTGCTCTTCGGGCAGGTGGCCTGCGCCGGGCTGCTCGGTCACACCGCCATCACTTGGTGCGCGCGCTATCTCGACATCACCCTCGTGTCGCTCATCAACCTGTTGAGCCCCGCACTATCGATGGCCGCAGCCTGGCTCATCTACGACCAGTCGATGCGCGCGGTACAGGTGTTGGGTGCGGTGGTCATGTTGGCCGCGATCGCGCTTGTGGTTGCGACCCGCGAGAAACCCGTCGTGCCGGTCGACGAAGGCGTGATGGCCGAATGAGCCGCGAGACGATCGACGTCGACGGTCGCCCGTCCCACGACCTCGCCTTGTGGGCGGTGCTGTTGGGTGTCGTCTGCTGGGGTTGGGGGCCCGTCATCGTGCGCGGCATCTCGGCACCCTTCATGGCATTCACGCCGGTGCGCATGGTGATCGCACTGCCGATCATGTTGGCCGTCACGTACGCATCCGGCGGCCGCATCACGCGCGAAGTCGTGCGTGCCTCGGCGCTTCCTTCGGTCTTCTACACCGTGTCACTGCTGTGCGCGTTTGCGTCGTTCCAGAAGACGTCGATCGCAACGTCGACGCTCATCGTTTCGCTGAACCCCGTTGCATTGCTGGTGGTCGCACCGATCTTCCTGAAAGAACGCGTGACGCTGAAGAAGGTGATCTGGTGTCTCGTCGCCGTCGCCGGTGTCTCGCTGGTCGTCTTCGGCAAGACAAGTGGCGGAGGCAACACGGTCGAAGGCGACCTGTACGCCGTCGGCAACCTGATCTTCTGGACCTCGTACGCCGTGGGCACCAAGCGCGTGCGCGATGCCGGCGTGCACCCCTACGCCTTCCTGACGGTCGCAACGGCGGCAGCGGTCGTGATCCTTTTCCCGTTGGCGCTGGTCGTCGGCGCAGACTTCGGGCAACTGGGCGGCAACGACTGGTGGCTGATGATTCTTCAGGTCGTGGTTGCAGGCGTGCTGGGCATGGGTTCGATCGCCTGGGCGAACCGCTACATGGACGCCACCCTTGTCGCCCTGCTTGGTCTCGGAAGTCCCGTTCTCTCCAGCATCTTCGCCTGGTGGATCTTCGAACAGACGATGAACGCGGTGCAGATCGGGGGAGCGGCGGTCATGTTGTTCGCCGTCGGTGTGGTCGTCTCGCGCAAGCTCTGACACGCTCGCCGCAGGGCGTCCCGTCAATACTTGACCGCATGGCAACTTTCGGTTTGAACGGCAGGGTCGCGCTCGTCACGGGCGGAGCACAGGGAATGGGGCGCGAAATCGCCGAGCGGTTCGGCCGCGAGGGAGCGTCGGTCGTTGTCGGCGACATCTCCGAAGACGGCGGCAGGGAAACCGTCGCCAACATCGTCGCGGCCGGGGGCAAGGCCGTGTTCCTGCGCACCGACGTTTCGAAGTCCGCCGACGTGAATGCACTCGTCAAGTTGGCGCTCGACACGTACGGCGATCTGAATCACGCCGTCAACGCCGCTGCAATCGAAGGTGAAGCGCCGAATCTTCTCGAACTCGAAGAGGACAACTTCGACCGCATCATCAACGTCAACCTGAAGTCCGTGTATCTCTCGATGCGCGCCGAAATCCGCGCGTTCCTCGACAAGGGTCACGGCGGCACCATCGTGAACATCTGCTCGACCAACTCGTTCCGCCCGCAGCCCGGACAAAGCGCCTACACCGCGTCGAAGCACGGCGCCGTCGGCCTGACGAAGACCGCTGCCATTGAATTCGCCGACAAGGGCATCCGCGTGAACGGCATTGCGCCCGGCAGCATCGACACGCCGATGCTGCGCAACGCCATCCAGCGTCGCTCCGGAGGAGACCCGTCGGGCAGCCTCAGCCGCCTCAGCATCATCGGCCGGTTCGGCACCGTGCAGGAGATCGCCTCTGCCACCATGTGGCTGTCGTGCGACGAGTCGACCTACACCTTCGGTCACATCCTCGGGGTCGACGGCGCCTACCTCTCGCGTTGAATTCGTTGCGCCACAAGGATCACGTGACCATCGTCACCGAAATCCACCACTTCCCAAAACCCCGGGCGTACGTTCACCACTAGGCGGAGCTTCCCCCATCGACAGGGTCGGTGGGTCACTCAGGAGGTAACGCTCATGTACACGATGGCACTGGTCATCCTGATCGGTCTCGTAGCTCAGACGGTCGTCACCGTCGCAACGGACCACATTCCCTTCCTCAAGCAAATTCCGATCATCAGCAAGGGCGAAGGCTGGCTCATCGCGGCCTGCATCCTTCTCGTCTGGTTGATGGACGTCTCGGTGCTCGGCACGTTCATGGGCGCCGACGGCGCTCGTCTCGATGCATGGGTCGACATTGTCGGCTCGGGTCTCGCGATCGCCGGCTTCACGCACGTGACGGCGAACTTCCAGAACTTCCTCGCGCGCCTGCGCTACTAAACAACACACGTTCACGCACTGCCAGGGGCGGTGTCGCGCGGGTTCCCCCCTCCGCACGGCACCGCCCCTCGAAGTTTTCGGGGCGAATCGTGGGGTGTCGGCCAGCCGATTCGCGGCTATCCTGCAAGCCTCTACGCGGACGTGGCTCAGTTGGTAGAGCATCACCTTGCCAAGGTGAGGGTCGCGGGTTCGAATCCCGTCGTCCGCTCCAAAAACCGCCCTTCGGGGCGGTTTTTCTCATGTGAGCGACATCGTGCCCGTCTCAAAGTGCGAGATGGAATCATGGTGGGGTGCGACCCAATGTCCTGCTGATCACGCTCGACCAGTTCAGGGGAGACTGTCTCTCGGCGGCGGGACACCCGCACGTTCGCACGCCGAATCTCGACCGACTCGCGGCGTCGGGTGTTCGCTTCGCCCGCCACTACAGCCAGGCGGCGCCGTGTGCGCCGGGCAGGGCGTCGCTGTACACGGGCATGTACCAGATGAACCACAGGGTGCTGGGGAACGGGTCGCCACTCGATCGGGGTTTCGACAACGTCGCCCTGATGGCGCGTCGCGCCGGGTACGCGCCGGCGTTGTTCGGTTACACCGACCAGGCGATCGACCCACGCGACTCGACGGGGCCCGACGACCCGCGGTTGTCGTCGTACGAGGGGGTCTTGCCGGGCTTCGACTGTATTCTCGATCTCACGGCGTCGCACGAGCCGTGGGTGGCGCACCTGGAATCTTTGGGATACGACGTTTCCGGCGGTGTCGGCCACCTGCTGGCGCGCGAACACAAACGTCCTGCCGAACACAGCGTGTCGGCGTTCCTCGCCGACACGTTCCTGGGATGGTTGGACAATCGTGAGGCGGGTTGGTTCGCGCACTTGAGTTTCTTGCGACCGCATCCGCCGTATTCGGCGGCGGGGGAGTTCGGTGCGATGTATGCGCCCGACGAGTTGCCCATGCCGATCGCGGCGGTCGACGACCGGCATCCCTTGCACGAACTGATGCTGGGAATTGCCGACACGGCGGCGCCGACCGACGAGGGAAAGCTGCGGTGGATGCGTGCGCAATACCTGGGCATGATCAGCGAGGTCGACGCGCAGTTGGGTCGCATTTGGGACACGCTGCAATCACGCGGTGAATGGAACGACACGGTCATCGTGGTGACGGCCGACCACGGCGAGATGCTGGGCGACCACGGTCTGCGCGACAAGGGTGGGTTCTTCGAGCAGTCACAGCACATCGTCGGCATCATGCGCGCACCGGGGTGTGCCGAGGGGCGGGTGGTGGACCGGTTCACCGAGAACGTCGACATCATGCCGACGCTCGGTGACTTGTTGGGCATTGGCGTGCCGCTGCAGTGCGACGGTCGCAGTTTGGTTCCGTTCCTCAAGGGTGAGACGCCCGACCATTGGCGCGATGCCGCGCACTGGGAATTCGACTGGAGCCCGCTCGTCATCCCGCTCGGTGAATTTGCCTGGCCGCACGATCGACGTTTGTCGACCTACGCGCTGACGGTGAGGCGCGACGACACGCACGCCTATGTGCAGTTCGCCGACGGTACGTGGTTGTGCTTCGACCTCGTTGCCGACCCGACGTGGCGCACGGTCGAATCGCGGGCCGATGTGGTGTTGGGCAAAGCGCAGGCGATGTTGCAATGGCGCATGAACCACGCGCGACGCGAGCTCTCGCACATGGTGCTGACGAATGGCGGCGTTGGCCGTTGGCCGGCGGGCGTCGCCTGGCGCGAGTAGCAGTTACATCGCGACGGCGGTGGCGGGAACCCAGCTGCCGTGTGCGCCGTAGGGAACGCGCTGCGGAAGGTGGATCGTCGCAACCGGCGGTGCCGAGAAGTTCTGTGCGTCGACGATGATCAGGCGCGACTTGTCGGTCGCCGTGTCGTGCACGATCGTCACGACGTAGCCCTCGTCTTCGGCGCCGTTGGCCCGTGACGGTGCGAACACCGGCTCGCTACCGCGCGTGGTCGCACCGAGGTGGTGCTCCCAGCACTGGCCGGTCTGCAGGTCGTACTTCCACAGCGAGGACCCGTAGACGGGCTCTTCGGCGTTGCCCTCGCCGGCAAGCGACATGAGGTAGCCGTAGCGGGCCTTCAGGCCGACATACGCGTCGTTGACGCGACCGAAGTCTCCGGGGCGGTCATCGACCTTTTCCTCGGTGACCTTGCCGGCCTTGGTGTCGATCGTCCACTTCCACAGACGTCCCACCTGTGCGTAGTCGTCGGAGCTGCTGCCGAAAGCCTCGGGCTGGCGCGAAACGTACAGCACCACGTTGTCACCTTCGTCGTGGGCGTTGACGGGGTGGAACACGTAGCACGGGTCGATGTCGAACCACTTGATGTCGGAACCCTTGCCCTCGCGGTCCATCACGCCGAGGCGCGCACCGTTGTCGCGGTTGAACTTGAAGGGCACGCCCGTGTCGAGTTGGTTGAGGTCGAACACCAACGGCAGGTCCATGAAGATGACCTTGTTCCGTGTGACGTTGAAGTCGTGCATCATCACCATCGCGGGGATGTCGACACCTTCGATCTGCTGCAGCTTGCCGTCGGGGCTGATGCGCACGTAGTGCACGTAGGGCGGTTCGATCGACATGTAACTGAACGCGAGAAGTTCGCCGGTCTCGGGGCAGATCTTCGGGTGTGCGGTCATCGAGCAGGTGAGGGCGCCGCCGTAGTTTTCGTAGCCGACCGTGTTGAGGTTGCCGTCGACCAGCCACGGCCAGTGGGCCTCTTCGAGGGCCATCAACTTGCCGTTGTGTGGCAACACGTGGGTGTTGCCCTTGCCGCGGGTCATGTCGCCCATGCCATCGAACTCGCCCGCGAGCGGATCGGTGATGTTCGGTGTCTTCACGAATCGGTTGCGGTACCACTCGGCGCGGCCGTTGCGAATGCGAACGCCGTGCAACATGCCGTCTCCGAAGAACCAGTGAACGGACTTGCCCGAAACGGGGTTCGGGCCCGTGCGCACGTAGAGGCCGTCGAGTTCGGTCGGGATCGAGCCCTCGACGCGCAGTTCGGTCGACGAAATTTCGTCGAGCACCGGCGCCCAGTTCCCGCGCAGGTGCCAGGGGAGGCCGGTTTCTTCGTCGTGGCTGATGGTTTGGCTCATGGCGTCCAACGTAATCCAAGGAGGGGTCGGTGAATTACGGTCGGGCCATGGCTTTTGCGAAATTGAACGGCACCGACGTGTTCTACGAGGACAACGGTGGCGCCGGCCCCGCCCTGGTTCTCAGCCACGGCTTTCTGATGGATCACTCGATGTTCGACCACCAGGTGGCCGCGTTGCGCGACAAGTACCGCGTGGTCACGTGGGACGAGCGCGGATTCGGCCAGACGCCCGCGACGGGTCCGTTCGATTACTGGGATTCGGCCAACGACGTCCTTGCCCTCATGGACCACCTCGGCATCGGCGGCGCCTACATCGGCGGTATGTCGCAAGGTGGCTTCATCAGCCTGCGCGTCGCGCTGTTGTCGCCCGCTCGCGTGCAGGGACTGATCCTCATCGACACCCAAGCAGGCACCGAGGACCCCTCGACGGTCGACGGATACAACCAGTTGCGCGACGTCTTTGTCGCGCACGGCCCCGGACCTGTGCAGGACACCATCGCGTCGCTCATCTTGGGACCCGGCCAGTGGCCCGAGTGGTACGCGAAGTGGGAGAAACTCGACCGACAGGGTTTCAGTCACGCCTTCGACTGCCTGATGCACCGCGACGACGTGACCGGTGACCTGTCGTCGATCACCGCGCGTACTTTGATCGTGCACGGAGATGCCGACGTGGCGATTCCGCTCGCCAAGGCCGAAGCATTGCGCGACGGTCTTGGTGGCAAGGTGACCATGTGCGTGGTGCCCGGCGCTCCGCACGCGGCGAACATGACGCACCCCGACATCGTCAACCAGGCGATCTCCGACTTTCTCGCGAACGTCGAGCCGCGCGCTGCGGTGCATCCGAAGTACGACGACAAGAAGTAGGCGTCGACGTGGATCTGGAAACGGTCCTGTATTCCGTCGCGGACGGCGTCGCCGTCATCACTCTCAATCGTCCCGAGGCGATGAATGCCTGGACGCCGCAATTGAGCGACGAGCTGATGCTGGCGTGCGGTGCGGCCGACGCCGATGATTCGGTACGCGCCGTCGTCATCACGGGGGCGGGTCGCGCCTTCTGCGCGGGTGCAGACCTCAGCGGGGGTGAGTCGGGTTTCGTGGGTGGAGGCCCGACCGCGAACAAGGGTCCGCGGCTGTGGCCGCATCAAGTGCGAAAGCCGGTGATCGCAGCCATCAACGGTCACGCCGTAGGTGTGGGCATCACCTACCCGATGCTGTGCGACATTCGTATCGTGTCGGAGACGGCGAAGATCCAATATGCAATGGTGCGTCGTGGGGTGATTCCCGAACTGGGTTCCCACGTCCTGTTGCCGCGGGTGATCGGGTTCGCCAAGGCGGCCGAGTTGATGTTGACAGGCAGACAGTTCCTTGGTGTCGAAGCCGCCGAACTGGGTCTGGCAACTCGCGCGGTGCCCGCAGACCGTGTGGTTGACGAAGCGATGTCGATCGCGCGAGACATTGCAACGAACGTCGCGCCGGTATCGGCCGCTCTGGCAAAGAAGTTGATGTGGCAGGGGCTCAACTCGTCGGTCGACGAAATGCTCGCACTCGAGTCGTCGCTGTTGCCGGGACTTTCGAAGATGCCCGATGCGGGCGAAGGTGTCCGCGCGTTCTTCGAGAAGCGCGATCCACGTTGGCAGGGTCGGGTCAGTACCGACGTGCCCGATGTAGTTTTGTGAACCGAACAGGGGGACACATGGCAGGCGACACGACGCATCCCGGACTCACGGCCCGCGAGGTTCAGGACGATCCGTTCCCGTACTACCGCGAGCAAATGGCGAAGTGTCCCGTGTGGCACGAGGACGACATCAACCTCTACGTCATCGGTGGCCACGAAGAAGCACGCGCAGCACTGGGCGACCTGAAGACGTTTTCCAGCAAGCCGTCGGCGGGCAACCGTGCGGTGAAGCCCGAGGTCGTCATGGCGTACATGAAGGTGCTCGAGGAAAAGGGATGGATTCACACGCCGATCCTGCAGCGCGTCGACCCGCCCGAGCACGGCCGCGCCCGCAAGATCCTGAACCGCGTGTTCACGCCGGCGCAGGTGAAGTCGTACGTTCCCGAAATCGAGGAGATCACACACGGCCTCGTTGACTCGATGTTGCAACGCGGTGGGTGCGAGTTCGTGAAGGAGTTCGCGCTGCCCTTGCCCGGTCGTTTCATCGCCCGACATCTGGGTCTGAACGACGACGAGTACCCGCGGTTCCGACGCTGGGCCGAGGCGATGTTGTCATTGGCGCAGCGCAACGACATGACCGTCGAAGAGGCCATCATCGAGGCGAACATCGAGGTCGAAGAGCAGCACTTCGTCGTTGCCGAGTTCGAGAAGCGTCGTCAGAACCCCGGTGGCAACGACCTCATCTCGATGATCGTCCATGCCCATGGCGACGACGAAGAGGCATTCAGCACGACCGAACTGATCACGCTGATGCACCAGTTGATCACCGGTGGATTCGAGACGACGACGGGTGCCCTGTCTGCCGCAATGCTGTTGCTGCTGCGTCACCCCGACCAGCAGCAGATGCTGCGCGACGACCGTTCACTCATGCCCAACTTCATCGAAGAGGTACTGCGCTACGACGCGCCGGTCCAGGGCCTGTGGCGCTCGGTGCAGTGTCCCGTGTCGATCGGCGGGGTCGACATTCCCGAGAAGTCGGCGGCAATGGTGCGTTACGGCGCGGCCAACCGCGACCCGCGGGTCTTCGAGAACCCCGACGTGTTCGACATCCGCCGACCGAATGCGAAGAACCACGTCTCGTTCGGTTTCGGCGTGCATTTCTGCCTCGGGGCGGCGCTTGCGCGCCAGCAGATGTCCTCGGCGTTCAGCATCCTGCTCGACAGGGTCGCCGAGTTCGAACTTGCCAAGCCGCTCGAGTTCCCGATGTACGACCGCAGCTTTTTCCTCCGACCGCTTCGGGAACTGCACCTGCGGGTACGGTAGGGGGCAGTAGCGCGGGTCCACGGCCCGCTCAACGGAGGGAAAACATGGCTGACAGCAGGGATGAACTCATCCGCATGGCCAAGCGCACCATGCAGGGTCTGCGCGACCATCAGGGCGAACTCGTCGACACCCAGTACAAGGTGCCCGTCGAGTACTACTTCGACCAGGACCGTTGGCAGCTCGAGGTCGACCGCATCTTCAAGCGCCTTCCCCTCGTGTTGGGATTCAGCTGCCAGATGCGCGAGGTCGGGTCGTACTCGGCCGTCACCGTGCTCGGCGTGCCGGTGCTGATGGTTCGCGGCAGCGATGGCGAGATGCGCGCATTCCTGAACGTGTGCCGCCACCGCGGCGCACAGGTTGCCGAGGCAGGCTGTGGCAAGGCCCGCCGCTTCACCTGCCCCTACCACGCCTGGAGCTACAACACCCAGGGCGATCTGGTCGGCATCTTCGAAGCCGAGGCATTTGGCGAGGTCGACCGCAACACCCACGGCCTGACTGCGCTGCCCGTCACCGAGCGCGCGGGCATCGTGTGGGTGACGCTCACCCCGAACTCGCGCGTCGACCACGACGCGTTCTTCCGCGGTTACGACAAGATGCTGGCCCACCACCACTTCGACGAGTGCCACTACGCGGGCGCACAAACGATCGTCGGCGCCAACTGGAAGGTCGCCTACGACGGTTATCTCGACTTCTACCACCTGCCGATTCTCCACAGGAACACGTTCGGTCCCGACACGTCGCCCAAGGCGTTGTTCGAGGCGTGGGGTCCGCACCAGCGTCTGATGGCGCCGGACAAGCGCACGTCGGTGAACACCCTCGAAGGTCTGCCCGAGTCCGAATGGCCCGAGGACAAGTTGGTCTTCGGTGTGTGGACGATCTTCCCGCACGTCTCGATCGCCGCGTTCGACGCCGAGGGCAAGGTCTACATGATCTCGCAGTTGTTCCCCGGCAACACGCCCGACGAGTCGTTCACCACGCAGCACTTCCTGCACACCCAACCGTTGACCGACAAGGTGAAAGAGTCGATGGTCGGTCGCATGGCGTTCATGGTCAAGGTCGTCGAAGACGAGGACTACAAGACCGGCAAGGAAATCCAGCGCGGCATGCGTTCGGGTGCGCTGCAGCACGTCACCTTCGGCAAGAACGAGGGCGGCACGCAGGCGTTCCACAAGTGGGTTCAGGCCATCGTCGAGGCAGATGATGCGGAACTGTCCGACATGTTCGCCACCGGCATCGGCACGAAGTCGAACTGAACGCCGCGATGTCCGACCCCACGTTCAACTATCAGGACCTGTACCACGTCGGGGTGCGCACCTCGAACATCGACAAGGCGATGGCCGACCTCGGCAAGAGCCTGCGTCTCACGTGGGCCGAGCTGCAGGTGCGCGAACAGCCGTGCTGGTTGCCCGGCAAGGGACTGCAGAAGTTCCCGTTGAAGTTCACCTATTCGTGCGAGGGTCCCCAGCACGTCGAACTGTTGGAGAGCGTTCCAGGTGCGCCGTGGTACGGCAACGATGCACCCGGTGTGCACCACATGGGCATGTGGGTCGATGACGTCAAGGCAACCACGGAGCGCTTCATCTCCGAGGGTTGGACCCTCGAGGTGTGCGGCGCAGCACCCGAGGACGGCTACGGCTCGTTCAGTTACGTGCGTTCGCCGTCGGGCTTCCTGCTCGAGCCGGTGATGGCCGCCGCCAAGCCGATGTTCGAACAATGGTGGGCCGGCGGACCGCTCGGGCCACCACAGAAGAAGTAGCGCTAATCCCGCGGGCCGTACGGCTGGTCGCCGCGGACGGTGATGCGGTGCATCAAGCGGGGTT
>CAYFNP010000003.1:22879-24326 GCA_964344425.1 uncultured Bifidobacterium sp.
CGCGGGCCGTACGGCTGGTCGCCGCGGACGGTGATGCGGTGCATCAAGCGGGGTTCGACGTAGTCGGCCGCCGCGTAGTGCGCGGTGGACCTGTTGTCCCACATCGCAACGTCGCCTTCTTGCCAGACCCAACGCACCACGCGCTCGGGCTGCACGGTGTGTTCGTAGAGCATGTCGAGGACCGCGCGTGACTGGTCGATCGAGAAGCCCTCGATGTAGGCCGTGAACGTGGGGTTCACGAACAGTCCCTTTTCTCCCGACTCGGGGTGTACGCGCACGACCGGGTGACGCACCGGCGTCAGGTCGGCCAGTTTCTGGCGGTTCTCGCCCGTCTTGTCCTCGTCGCGGAAGCGCGAGAAGGTGCCGCTCGAGTCGTGCACCGCGTACAGGCCGTCGAGCATGTCGCGCAGCGGTGTCGGCAGCGTGGCGTAGGCATCGATGAGGTCGGCCCACAGTGTGTCGCCGCCGTACGAAGGGATCTTCTTCGCCGAGAGAATCGACGCGAGCGGGGGAGTCTGCGAGAACGTGACGTCCGTGTGCCAGCGGTTGTTGTAACTGGTGCTCTTGCCGTTCGTCGTGCCCCGGTCGCCGACGCCGAGTTTGTAGTCGAGGCTGTCGAGAACCAATACCTCGGGGTGCGCGTCGTCGAGACCGCCCACCAGCGGATGCGCGGGGGTCAGTTCGCCGAAGTAGCGGCCGAACGTGACCTGCTGGGTGGGGTCGAGGTGTTGGTCGCGGAAGAAGATGACGCGGTGCTTGACGAGAGCGGCGCGAATGTCGGCAACGGTTGCGGCCGATAGTGGTTTGCGCAGGTCGACCCCGTCGATTCGCGCGCCGATCGTTCCGGTCAGTCGAACCACTTCCATTCGCCCGAGGCTACTGTCGGAAGCATCGCACGTACCTTCCTGCGCCGATTCGCCTCGATCACGGGAGTCGCTCTGCTCGCCGTGCTCATGTTGCTCGCCTGGCCCGTGTGGCTTGTGCTTGCGGCGGTGTTCGACCTTGCGCGACGCAAGCGGCGTCTGCCCACGGTTCGGCTGCTCGCTTTTGCTCTTTGTTGGGCGTGGATCGAACTCGGCGGGGTCGTTGCAAGCGCGGTGCTCTTCGCAATCGGTCGCGGTCGCAACCTCGAGTCGCATTTCCGCCTGCAGCGGTCGTGGGCGGGGTCGCTGATGACAGCACTTCGCGCAACCGTTGGCATCCGCATCCGGGTCGAGAACCCCGAGGTGTTGACGCCCGGTCCCGTCATCGTGTTCTCGCGTCACGCGAGCCTGGCCGACTCGCTGGTCTCGGCCTGGGCGGTGGGGAACGTGGCCCGTCTGCGCCCGCGCTACGTCTTGAAGCGCGAGTTGATGGCAGACCCGTGCCTCGACATCGTGGGTCATCGTTTGCCGAACCACTTCCTCGACCGCGGCTCGAACAACCAGAGTGAGGAACTTCGCGGTGT
>CAYFNP010000004.1:0-20852 GCA_964344425.1 uncultured Bifidobacterium sp.
GCTCCTAGAAACGCATTCCGTAGGCGTAGCCGTGGTTGTTGGTACGAGTGTGCGAATCACCGGTCGCCGCAGGGGCTCCGACTTTTCCGAGAATGATGACGCCTGTCGGACAACGGTCGACACAGAGCGCGCAGCGCGTGCAGACGTCGTCGTCGATGATGAACATGACGTTGTCGAGCGGGTCAAGGCCGGGTTGCTCGGTGCCGTTCGCTTCGGCGACCGAACCGGGGTCGACCATGTGAATGCACTTCCACGGACAGATGTCGACGCACCCTTCGCACATGATGCATTCGGACTGGTCGATGTGGATGAACTGCTTGGGCTTGACGGCCTTCGTGAGGTAGTCGGCGTCGACCTCGACCAACTGGTACTCGGTCGACCAGTCGGGCATGGGTGGGTTTGCGTCTGTCTTTGCCACCGTCGACTCCTACACCTTGCGCACGAGGGGACGGCCGTAGGTTGACTTTTCGATCTCTTTCGCACCCTGCTGACCGCGCTTTTGCCACCAGACGGCGAGGTACATGAAGAGACCGATGAAGATTGCGTGGATGACGACGACGATGATGTCGCGCACGGCCTCGTAGGAGATCTCGAACGGGAAACTTCCGCCGCTCGACTTGGCCCTGAGGATGCCACCGGGCCCACGCAACGGTTTGTCCTTGCGCCAACCCAGGTTCTTGTCGGCGTGGTCGATCCACTGGTGGGGCACGACACCAAAGGCAAGGAAGAGAACGAGGAAGATGTAGGCGGCTCCGATCATGGCCTCGCCCCAGGTCAGAGGCGTTCCCGGCTTGCGGCGCTTGCCGTACGGGATGACGAGAAGTGCCAGTCCGACCGTCAAACCGAAGGAAAACAGGAACGCCTGGTTGACCCCGGGCCACTTGAGCACGTCGATAGCGAGCATCGCGGCAACGTTCCTTTCCGCACTTCCCTGCAATTTGACTACAACTTCATTGACGAAACTTCGTTGACGAAGCGGTGACGCGAGAAAGCCCCGCGGCACCATGCTGAACACTAGTCAGCACCCACACGGCGCCCACCATTTCACCTCATTTCTCTTTTGCACGTGCGTCACGTCCTCGGTGTGCGGACCAACCATCCGCGCCCGTCCGTGAAGGCACGCAACTTTTGCCGATTGATTCCATTTCGCGCGCGACGGAGGTCTATCGTTGAGCCTCGTGACTGAGATCCCCGAACACCTCCTCAAGCGTTCCCGCGATCGTCGCGCTGGGGGTGGCGGCGAAGCAGCCCCGGCCGCTTCGGGCGACTCCAGCCCCGCCGTTCCTGCCGCCTCGACGCCCGCACCGGCCAAGGCCGCCAAGGCCGAACCCGCACCAAAGATCGAAAAGCCCGATTCCCCCGTGGTCGCTGCCGCCAAGGCGCGCCGCAAGATCCCCTTCTGGGCGATGGCGACCCTCAGCCTCCTGCCCATCTGGGCATTCCTCTATGTTCTCGCGATCAAGCCCCAGGAAAAGACCGTCGAAGGCCCCACCGCCATCGGCACGACGGTGTGGGGCGGATGCGCCGGGTGCCATGGTGCCAACGGCCAGGGCGGCGCCGGCCGCACCCTGTACCAGGGTGAGGTGTTGAAGACCTTCCCCCACATCGAGGACATGCTGAATTTTGTTTACACCGGCAGTCAGGCCTACGCCTCTGCTGGAATAAAAGTCTACGGAGATCCGAACCGCGAGGGTGGGGCGCACGCGCCGCTTTCCTATAACGGCAACCCCATGCCCCAGCAGGGCGAAAAGTACGGCGGAGGCCTCTCCGAGGCCGAGATTCTCGGGGTTGTCTGCCATGTCCGCTACGACCTGGCCGGCGCCGATCCGAAGGACGAGAAGTGGGCGGCCGAGTACGAGCACTGGTGCTCGCCCGAGTCCGAGATCTTCGCCGCCCTCGAAAGTGGCGCCACGTCGTTCGCAGCGATTCCCCAGGACTTTGCCGCGTTGATGCCGCCGCCGAACGCAATCGGCAACGACCCGCGCGAAACAACGGCGAAGTAGCAAAAGTCGCACGTCCCCGTCGGCACTCGGTGGGGCAACGTCGAAGGGTCGGCTCTACCCTGCGAGCGTGAGCCCCGTTTCGGACACTCCAACCAAGGACATCACGACCGAGGTCCTCATCATTGGCGGCGGCCCCGCCGGCGGTGCCGCGGGTTATTGGCTCTCGCAACTCGGCCATGACTGCGTCGTCGTCGAGAAAAAGACGTTTCCGCGTGAAAAGACGTGCGGTGACGGCCTCACGCCACGGGCGGTCAAGCAGCTCACCGACATGGGTCTTGCCGACGATCTCGCGAAGTTCCACCGGTACGAGGGCTTGCGCGCGACTGCACATGGACGTGCGCTCGAACTGCAGTGGCCGACTCATCCGATCTACCCGCAGCACGGCTACGTCGTTCGTCGTCGCGACCTCGACATGATGGTCGCACACAACGCCGCGAAGTCTGGCGCCGTGTTGCTCGAGGGACACGAAGCGGTTGCGCCGATCACCGACCGCGGTTTTGTCCGCGGTGCGACCGTTCTCGCAAAGGGCAACGACACGCCTTTCAGCATCAATGCGAAGTACGTCATCGTCGCTGACGGCGCGAACAGCCGGTTCGGTCGCGCCCTCGGCACGTCACGCACGCGCGAGTGGCCCTACGGAACGGCGATCCGCACGTACTGGGAGTCGCCGCTGCACGCCGATCCGTGGATCGAATCGGCGCTCGACGTGAAAGACCGCAACGGCAACTCGATGCCCGGTTACGGATGGATCTTTCCGGTCGGCGACGGAACCGTGAACATCGGGGTCGGCTTGCTGTCCACCTTCCGCGACTTCAAGAACGTCAACACGACACAGTTGCTCGACGCGTACGCCCACCAAGTTGCCGATGCGTGGAAGATCGACCCGGACGCACCCACACAGCGCGCGACGAGCGGTCGCATTCCGATGGGCGGGTCGGTCGGGCCGAAGGTTGGCGCAAGTCATCTCGTCATCGGCGATGCTGCGGGAAGCGTCAACCCCTTCAACGGCGAGGGCATCGACTACGCCTACGAAACAGCGCGCCTCGCCGCCGAGGTGCTGCACGAGGCTCTCGTCAGTGGCAATGCATCCGCACTTCAGCAGTACTCCGCACTGCTCGATGCCGAATACGGCCAGTACTTCAAGGTCGCACGTCTGTTTGCCCGCATCATCGGCCGTCCGGTTCTGATGCGCGAACTTTCGCGAGTCGGCATGCACAGTCGTTCACTGATGGAGTGGGTGCTGCGCATCATGGCGAACCTTCTCAGGCCCGACGAAATTGGCCCGGCCGAAGCCGCCTACAAGGCTGCGGCCGCGCTGGTTCGTCTCGCGCCGAACGCCTGATCACTCACCGGTGCATCGCACCGTATCGATTTCGTCGGTCGCGAGGTTCAGAGAGACTTCCATTTTCTCGCCGAACCGGTCGATGAACTCGCGGAGCGACGCCGTGGCGGTGTCGCACTCTCGCTTCGTCGGAGTTGCAAGCGGAACAACCCATCCGTTCGACAGCACCGCATCGTCGCCGTCGTTCAGCATGTCGACGATTGGCGGCAATGAAAGCCGTGCCCGGGGTTCCTTGCCGGTTGCGGGGGTCAGTGCGAACCAGATCGGCGCGTCACCCAACATCTCGGCCAACAAAACGCACGCGTTGGCGCCGCGATCGGTGCAGGTGATCTCGCCCATCGTTGCTTCGGAAATGTAGAGAGTGCGACCGTCATCGAGTGCGAGACGTGCCGTACCGGTGGTCAACCCGTCCTTCACTGCCCACGTCGGGTCGGCCTGCAAGGTGTCCACTGACGCGACGTACGAGACGAAGTGCGGACGTGAGGCGGTTCCGTTCTCGGACGACCCGGCGCGCACTGCGACCATCCACCAAATCAGCGCTGCGACCAGCGGCACTCCAACCGCGAGCACGAATCGCCAGGTGAGCGTTTGACGCACGATCAGCCGCCGGCACGCACCGCCGCGCGGTGAACACGGACGGCCAGATCATCGAGCACCGTGTCGTCGTGACCCAAACCGACGAAGAGCGCTTCATAAGCGCCCGGCGCAAGCGCAACGCCTTCGGCAAGCATTGCGTGGAACAAGCGCGCGTATGCCGCCTCGTCGGTCGTTTTCGCACCGTCGAAATCGACGGGGGGCTCTCCCGCGCCGAGGTACATGCCAACGAGAGTTCCGACCACGGGAAAAGTTGCCGGGATTCCGGCTGACGCGCACGCGTCGCGCAACATCGAGGCGAGACGTCGCGCGCGAGCGGCAAGTTCCATGTAGACGTCGTCGGTCAGCAGGTCGAGTGCCGCGAGACCCGCCGCGGTCGCCATCGGGTTGCCCGCGAGCGTTCCGGCGTGGAAGACACGGCCGATCGGGGACAGTGTCGCCATGAGATCACGCCGACCACCGACCGCGCCGATTGGAAGTCCACCCCCGATGACCTTGCCGAAACACGTGAGGTCGGGCCGCACGTCGTACTTCTCCTGTGCGCCACCCGGCCCGATACGAAAGCCGGTGATCACCTCGTCGAAGACGAGAAGCGCACCGACGCGATCGCACTCACGGCGAAGTCCCTGCAGGAATCCGGGTTGAGGAGCAACGACGCCCATGTTCGCCGCGACGGGTTCGACAATGACCGCCGCGACGTTGTCGTCGAGCGTCGGCACCACGTTGTACGGCGCAACGATGGTGTTCGCGACCGCCTCTTCGGGCACGCCGGCGGTGCCGGGCAGACCGAGGGTCGCGACACCGCTGCCCCCTGCTGCAAGCAGGGCGTCGGTGGCTCCGTGGAAGTTGCCGTTGAAGATGACGACGCGTTTGCGGCCGGTTGCACCGCGCGCGAGTCGAACCGCGGTGCTGGTTGCCTCGGTGCCGCTGTTCATGAGGCGCACCTGTTCACAACTCGCGACCCGCGACGAGATCGTTTCAGCGAGTTTCATTTCCCGTGGGGTCGGGGCACCGTACGAGGTGCCGTCGCCGGCGGCGGCGCGAAGGGCCGCTGTCACTGCCGGATGGGCGTGGCCGAGAATGATCGCGCCGTAACTCTGCACGAGATCGACGTAGCGGTTGCCCTCGACATCCCACACATGTGCACCTTCGGCACGCGCGACGACGTACGGCGAGCCGCCGACGGCCTTGAAGGCCCTGATCGAACTGTTGACTCCACCCGGGATCGCACGCGCCGAGCGTTCGTAGAGGGCGACATTCGACGCAATGCCGGCACCCTTGCAGAGGGTCGCCGTGCATCCGGCGGCACGACACGCACTCTCGTCGCAGAATGGAATGGGGTGAGCGCTCACGGTCGCGAATTCCGAGTTCAGCCGAACGTTTCGGCGAACCAGCGCGCCAGGTAAGTGAGGATGATGTCGGCCCCTGCTCGTTTGATCGCGGTGAGATGCTCGAGCGCGACCGCGTCATGGTCGATCCAACCGTTGGCGGCAGCCGCCTTGATCATCGAGTATTCGCCGCTGACGTGGTACGCGGCGACGGGAAGCGTCGTCATCGCGCGCACCGCGGCGATGACGTCGAGGTACGCAAGCGCCGGCTTCACCATGACGATGTCGGCTCCCTGCTCGATGTCGGCCGCCACCTCGGTCAACGCCTCGCGGGCATTGCGCCAATCCTGTTGATAACCCTTGCGATTTCCACCGCCCGCAATCTGTACGTCGACTGCGTCGCGGAATGGCCCGTACAGCGCAGACGCATACTTTGCCGAGTAGGCCATGATGCCGATGTCCGCGAAGCCGGCACCGTCGAGACCACGACGGATTGCCCCGACCTGGCCGTCCATCATTCCGCTCGGCGCAACCAGGTGAGCGCCTGCCGCGGACTGCGCAAGAGCCGCCTTCACGTAGATCTCCAAGGTTGCATCGTTGTCGACGTCGCCGTGTTTGTCGACGATTCCGCAATGACCATGCGAGGTGTACTCGTCGACGCACAGGTCTGCCATCAACACGATGCGGTCGTCGAAGCGCTCGCGCAAACGACGCAGCGCCACCTGCACGATGCCGTTGGGGTCGAACGCACCGGACCCCTGTGCATCCTTGTGAAGGGGCACACCAAAAAGGATGACGGCTCGAATACCAAGGTCGATCAACTCTTCGATCTCGCGCTCGAGTGAAGCGATCGAATGTTGCACGACACCCGGAAGTGAGACGATGGGCTGCGGGGCGTCGATCCCCTCGCGAACGAAGAGCGGGGCAACGAGATCGTTCGACGTCACCCGTGTTTCGGCGATGAGTTCGCGCATCGCTGCCGAAGAACGCAGACGGCGGGGACGCGATGCCGGAAACACGGCCTCATGCTACGGGCTGAGAACCGAGACCAATGCGTCGACAATCGCCCCTACCGACGGATCATCCGCGGTTGCGTCGACGGCGAGGCCGACGGTCTCGGCGGCCGATCGGGTGACGGGCCCGATGACGATGATCGCCGCGCGACCGCGGCCGCTTGTCACCTTCGTCCAGTTCCCGACTGCGCTCGGTGACGCGAGCACGACCGCATCGGCGTTGATCGCATCGGCGACGACGTCCGCGTCGGGTTCCGTATCGATCGTGCGATAGACGTCGCAGCGCGTCACCGACCAGGCTTTCTTCGCAAGCCCCTCGGACACCGTGTCGTCCGCGCGCTCACCCTGCACGACGATGACGCGACCCGGTCCGGTCGGGAATCCGTCGACGAGTGCCGCGGACGTTGCTTGACGCGAAATGAAATCGACGCCGTGACCGATGGTGTCGGCCGTCGCGGCACCGACCGCCGCCACCGGCGGCAGGGAACAACCGCTCTCGTGCAGCATTCCGACGACACGCGCGCCATTCGGAGATGTGACGACGATCCATGAAATCTCGTCGGCACCCACCAAAAGCGCACGAAGTGATGCAATGCCATCGGGAGATTCGACGATGTCGATGAGGGGCATTGACACAACCGACGCGCCTTCGGCACGCAGTGCGGACGTGAGCGGTTCCTGTTGATGTCGCGCACGAGTGACGACGACGCGTCGACCCGCGAGACGACCATCGATGACATTGTCGGTGTCGTTCGCCACGTGATCCACCTTGCGTCCCTAGCGGTCGCGGCCCGACAGCCGCCGCTGCGACACGCGCGCCAGCTCGGCGGCAATCATCCCGGCAGACTCGTCGTCGGAGACGTCGGCCTGGAGAATGATGCTCTTCGCGGTCGAACCGGCATCCGCTTCGTCGGCGAGGAAGGTCGTCAGGACCCGCGCAGAGTCGACGTATGCACCAACGGGCATTGAACAACCCGTGCCGAGAACCGAGAGGAACGCCCGCTCGGTCTCGACGGCGAACCGGGTCGGCGCGTGGTCAACGGTGCGGAGAAGTTCCGCCACGCGGCCGTCGCCGAAACGATGCTCGACGGCGACGCATCCCTGACCGACCATCGGCACGAACAGGGACGGGTCGAGCTTCTCATCGATACGGTCGGTGAGGCCGAGCACTTCGAGCGCCGCGACGGCCATCACGATCGCGCCACCTGCGGGAATCCTCTCGAGGCGGGTTCCGATGTTGCCGCGTAACTCGACGAACTTGAGGTCGGGTCGCTCGGCCCGCAACTGGGCGCGACGACGCACCGACCCGGTTGCAACGGTGGCACCGCTGACGAGTCCCGCGCGCGACGAACCGACCATCGCGTCACGCGGGTCACGACGTTCGCACCATGCACCCACGACGAGACCCGGCTCGGTCTGAGTCGGAAGATCCTTGGCCGAGTGAATCGCAACGTCGGCGCGACCGTCGAGGACGGCGCGTTGCACTTCCTTCACGAAGACACCCTGTCCACCGATCGTGTGCAACGGCACGTCGGCGCGTCGGTCTCCGGTGCTCTCGACGAGAACGAGTTCGCACACCACTCCGGTCGCAGCACTGACGGCGTCCGCCACCGCGCGAGCTTGCGTCGTTGCCTGCGGACTTGGCCTGGTCGCGATACGCAGGACGTCGGCCATTGCGGATGTCAGTGGAGGTCGAAAAGGTCGCGCACCGCGTCAGCGAGACGTTCGCCTTGGGGTGTGCCGGCACTTTCCTTCAAGCGCACCGACGGTTCGTGGAGAAGCTTCGCCACGAGACCGCGCGCAAGAGCTTCGACCGCCTCGCGCTGCTCGGGGCTCAGTTCGGCAAGGCGTCGGGCGTGCCGCTCGAGTTCCGATGCACGCAACTGATCGGCGGCCGCGTGCATTGCGGCAATGAGCGGGGCGGCCTGACGGGCCGTCGAGTCGAACGCATACCTGTCGACCTCTTCGGCGACGATCGCCGCGACCTTGTCGGCCTCGCCCGCGCGCTGCTCGACACCGGTACGCACCCAGTCGCGCAAGTCGTCGAGATTTCGCAGTTCGATCGACGGGATCTCGCCGACCGATGCATCGACGTCGCGCGGCACGGAGATGTCGACGATGAAAAGCGGCTTCGTCGGCCGCTCGGCAGCCACGGACTCGGCGAGGTCACGGTCGATCACGAACGTTCCGGATCCGATGCAGGTGACGACAACGTCGGTCTCGACGAGCGCTTCGCGCAGTTGATCCAACGGACGCGTGGACGCCCCCAGCCGCTCGGCGAGGTCGCGGCTGCGGGATTCCGTCCGGTTGATGACGGTGACCTCGGTGGTCGAGTTCATCGAAAGTGCGACCGCGACGCCCTCGCCCATCGCGCCCGCGCCGACAATGAGAACCTTTCGGTACGCAAGCGTGCCAAGTAGTTCGCGCGCCATTTCGACCGCTGCAAACGATATTGACGTCGTCGAACGCGAGATGCCCGTCTCACTTCGCGCACGCTTTCCGGTTTCGAGCGCGTGACGGAAGAGAAGGTTGAGGGTGCTGCGGGCGGCACCACTTTCCTGTGCAACGGACCACGCATCGCGCACCTGACCAAGAATTTCGTTCTCACCGACCACCGCCGAGTCGAGGCCGCAGGCAACCTCGAAGAGATGGCGAACCGCTGCTTCGTCGTGCTGGCTGTAGAGGTGCTGGTGAAGTTCGTCGCTGCGAAGCCCGCCAAGCTCGCAGAAGAAATCCGCAATGTCGTCGTAGGCGGCGTGGAACTTCTCGGTGACTGCGTAGACCTCGGTGCGGTTGCAGGTGGAGAGGACGACGGCCTCGCGGATGTTGTCCTTGGACGACAGAGCGTGGAGAGCCTTCGGCATCGCCTCTGCGTTGACCGCCACCCGCTCGAGTACCCCGACGGGGCTCGTGCGGTGGTTCACACCGATGACGACGACCGACATACGACGACCACGCTAGGCGGTGGCACCGCGGACGGGGGCACCGGCGGTCGCCCCTGACGCGGCCGACCCGGCCCTCTGCTGCTCGTAATAGCCGAGAATCTGCAGTTCGCCGGCCAGGTCGACCTTGCGAACGGACACACCCCGGGGGACCGATAGGACGACCGGCGCGAAGTTGAGGATCGACCCAACTCCGGCTCGCACCAGTCGGTTCGCGGCTTCTTGGGCCGTCGAGTCGGGGGTCGCAAGCACCCCGATGCTCACGTTCTTCGCCTGCACCACCTGAGTCAGCTCGTCGAGATGCCGAACGCGAACGCCACCGACAACGCCACCAATCTTCGAGTCGTCGGTATCGAACACACCTGCGATCGAGAATCCACGCTCGGTGAATCCGCCGTAGTTTGCGAGCGCCTGACCAAGATTGCCCGCACCCACGATGACGATCGGCCAATCGTGGTTCAGGCCGAGTTGACGTTGGATCTGATAGGTGAGGAACGACACGTCGTAACCCACGCCTCGGGTTCCGTAGCTGCCGAGATACGAAAGATCCTTGCGCACCTTTGCGGCGTTCATACCCGCAAGTTCGGCAAGTTGGTCGCTGGACACCTGCGTCGTTCCAACGTCAACAAGTTCACCGAGGATGCGCAAATAAAGCGGAAGTCGCGACAGCGCGGCTTCAGGTATGCGGCGGCGGGAGGGGTCCGGCACGTCGCTCACGATATGCCCTCGGCGACCGAACGAGGAAGTCCGTCGGGACACTCGGGGTTAGCCTGCGGTCATGGCAGCAGGCGACGGCGTCGCAACCGCGCTCGCGGCAAGCGCGACTCTCGTTGCGAGTGCCTTTTGTCTCCTCACACTCGATCGCTGGATGAGACGTCGGACACCCCACGACCTCGCGTGGTCGATTGCAATGGCGCTCTTCGCCGTCGGATCAGTGTCGCTGTGGTGGGCCGAGAGCCGGGGCTGGAGCAGCGCCAGTTTCCGCATCTTCTTCCTCACCGGCGCGGTGCTCAACGTGCCGTGGTTGGCACTCGGAACGGTCTATCTCCTCTTTGGCCGCCGCACCGGCGACATCGTTCGCACGGCCCTTCTCGTTCTCTCCGGGTACGCGACGGGCGTCGTGACCACCGCTTCGATGCGGACTCAGGTTCCGTCGGACGAATTTCCGACCGCGAAAGAACTCTTCGGCGTCGCGCCTCGGGTGCTGGCCGGCGTCGGCTCCGGCGTGCCCGCGGTTGTCATCATCGTCGGTGCGCTGTGGTCGGCCGCACGGGTTGCGCGTGGTCGAGTCCCTGCGGCCACCGGGTCGGCCCGACGTTCCGCGTCGAGACCGCGGATGCTCGGCCTCGGCAACGTGCTGATCGCCGTGGGTGCAATCGTCCTGTCGGCCAGCGGAACGTTGGCGGGTCGCCTCGGAAAGGACACCGCGTTCGCCGTCACCTTGCTCGTCGGCATCGTGATCTTGTTCGCCGGCTTCGTTGTCGCATCGAACGCCGTCGGTGCGCGGCCACGGATCAGTGCAGAGATCGCCGCAGCACTTTCCCCGTCGCATTGACGGGCAGCACGTCGACGAACTGCACCTTGCTCGGGCACTTGTAGCGCGACAGTTTTCGGCGCGCGTGTTCGATGATGGTGTCTTCGTCGAGATGAACACCGGATTCCGGCACCACGAAGGCCTTGACTGCTTCACCTGTGTGGGGGTGCGCGACTCCGACGACGGCGCACGACTTCACGCCGGGGTGCTCGGCAATGACGGCTTCGACTTCGGCGGGATAGACGTTGAAGCCCGACACAATGATCATGTCCTTCGCCCTGTCGACGATGAAAAGGTTGCCGTCGTCATCCTCGACGGCGATGTCACCGGTGCGCAACCATCCGTCGGCCGTGAGTACGCGCGCCGTGGCTTCGGGGTCGTTCCAGTATCCAAGGAAGACGTTCGGGCCCTTGACCCATATCTCACCGTCGTCACCCGGCAGTGCGTCGTCACCGCTTTCGTCGACGATTCTCACCTCGACGTCGCGCAGTGGTGCACCGATCGAACCGCGTGGCGAGAAGAGCGCCCCGTCGCGCATCACCGCCGTCGTGACAACGGGAGACGCCTCGGTCAGACCGTAACCCTCGGCAAGTTGGATACCGCACTTCGATTCGATCAGTGCGGAAACCTCTTCGGGCATCTTCGCTGCACCAGTGACGGCCAGGCGGATCGACTTCATCGTCGAACGGTCGACGCCGGGCATTTGCGACAGCGCTGCCCACATCGCCGGAGCACCCGCCATCACGGTGATGCCGCGCTCGGCGATTGTCTCGACCGCGCTTGCCGGGTCGAAACGCTCGATCAGAACGATCGATCCACCCGTCGCAAGTGCGCAGTCGAACATGACGTTGAGTCCGAAGATGTGGAACATCGGCAGGACACCGAAGGCGACGTCGTCGGGGAACATCGGCGTCGCCGCAAGAGTCTGTTCGATGTTCTTGACGAGATTGCCGTGCGACAGCATCGCGGCGCGCGGCGCACCGGCGGTACCACTCGTGAACATCAGCACCGCCAGATCATCGGCGTTGACCACGACCTCGGGCGTTTCGGCATCGGCAAGGAGCGCATCGAAGGGAACTGCACGTTCGTTCCGTGTCGCACCGATTGACGATGCATCGGGTACGACGACGTGTTCGACCGACGGAACCGCGTCGGCAGAAAGTTTCGCCCACGTCGACAGCGCGGACGGACCGACGACGACCGCTTTTGCCGACACGACGTTGATCTCGCGTTCGAGTTCGTCGGAAGTCGCCGCCGGATTCAGGGGTACCGCGACGGCACCCATGCCGACGACGGCGAGGTACGAGACCGCGCAGTGGCGGCCATTCGCCGCGATGATTGCCACTCGGTCACCCCGTGTGATTCCAATACTCTGCAAGCCGCCACGGAACCGCCGCACCTGACGCAGCAGTTCGCCGTAGGTGGTCGGCCTGCCGCGACTGATGATGGCCACCTTGTCCGGCGGGTGACCCACGATGATCGAGGCGAGATTCCCACTTGTCGGCATTGCATCCCCCGGGTCGCCGCGTCGAGCCGACGCGAGCGTCACAGCATCAGTAGTTGAACGATTCCTGCTCCCAGGATGACCGCGAGCAGCAGCGCGACGGTCAGGGTGGTTGCAGGTCTCACGGAATCAACCTACTTGCGCGGCGCCCGCGCGTCGATTCTCCCGATTTCGACCCGCGCCGACACGCCTTGGGATTCGCCCGACGGCGGACGCAAAACGACCTGGTCCCCGTTGCCGAGACCGACGTCGCGGGCGGCCGAGTCCCGACGCTTCGCCAGCGCGAGCATTCCGTAGGAATCGACGACGAGACCGATTGCACCCTCGACGATGTCGTCGAACGCGTTCACGATTCGCGCATCGCGTTCGATACCCGCGACAACGACACGTACGCGCGCGGATCCGCGGGCGAGTGCGGCAACGTCCTCGGGGCCGAGGTTCAGTTGACAGTTTCCGTACGAGTCGACCCACGCGACTTCGGCGATGATCTCTTCGTCACCGATCTGCGCGACGCCGACTATGCCGGGCATCAGGATGTCGGGGTCAACTGCATCTCCGAGCTCGTCGAACGGTACCCCGTTGCACAAGTGCGCGGCGACGGGCGCAAAGACATCGCGGCCCGCGAAGGTCGCTCCCGGTGCGGGCAGATGCAGCGTTGTGTTGGTGAGAACCACTGCGCGGTCGACCCCGCCGACCATTGCGGCTGCGGGCACGAGCAGGCCGTTGTCGGGTCCAACGAGTACGCCCTCGCCGCCGGCAACCTCGAGGGCGATCATGCGTCGCTGCGTGCCGACACCGGGGTCGACGACCGCAACGACGACACCGCGCGGCACGTACTGAATCGCGCGGGCAAGTGCGAGTGATCCGGCGCGAACGTCGTACTGCGCGACGTTGTGCGTGATGTCGGTGATGCGAACGTGCGGTGCAAGATCGGTAATGACCGACTTCACGACCCCGACAAACTCGTCGACAAGTCCGTAATCGGTGAGCAATGCGACATGGTCGTAGTTGCGCGACATCGAACTCATCCGTTCAGTGTGTCGCCGTCGTTCGGAAAAAAATCGAAGGGGCCGGTGTCAACCCCCCGATGACACCGACCCCTCGGCGCGGCCCTTTCGGGCGCGACTCCCGATCGGCGAACCGATCGGTGATCTGCACGTACCTTACGGCCTGCGACGAAGGTGAGAAAAGCGTCACGTCGTTTTTTCACAAAAAAGTTGCGGACTCGTGCAACTTTGCACAAAGCGAAAATGCTGCTTCGTTTTACTACTCAATGGTTCACGCCTCGTCACCCGCGTCCGAGTTCGATGCTCCGTGCCGTTGCAGCGCGAACCGCTGCGCCGATCGCGGCTGCTCCGCCGGCGGCATCGAGTGCGGCGAGACCTGCGGCGGTCGTGCCATTCGGCGACGTCACGTTCTCGCGCAACTTGCCCGGTGACTCGTCGCTCGAGGCAAGGAGGGTTCCCGCACCAAGCAACAACTGGCGCACGAGCGCGTCGGCCGTTGCCGGGTCCAAGCCCTCGGCGATGCCCGCTGCGACAAGGGCCTCGGCCACATAGAAGAGGTACGCCGGCCCCGAGCCGGTGAGTCCGGTCACCGCGTCGAGCAGTCGCTCCTCGACCCGCACCGCCAAACCGACGCTGCCGAGAACCGCCTCTGCGAAACGAACGCCCGACTCGACGTCCTTGCCGGCGATGGCAAACGCCGATGCACCTTTTCCGACGAGCGCGGGGGTGTTCGGCATCGCGCGCACGACCGTGACACCCGCTCCGGCCGCCGCAACGAGCCGTTCGAGGGTGACTCCCGCCGCGATCGAAAGAACCGTGGACGCGCCGGCAGCCACCACGGAACGGACTGCCTCCGTCGCGTCGGCCGGTTTGACGGCGATCACCGCGTTGACGCAGCGGGCGACATCGCTGGCGATCGTCGCGCCGGGAAACTGGCCCGACAGGGCGCTGCGCTTGGCCGGGTCGATTTCAACGATCGTGAGCGCGTTCGGCGCAAGCCCGCCGGCGACGAGTCCGTGCGCAAAGGCGGCTCCCATGTTGCCACCGCCGACGATCGTGATCGATGTGATCTCCACCGGCCGCAGGCTAGTTCGGTTCAGGCACCGAATCGGCTGGCAAATCCGATGCGAAGGAACGCACGGAAGTGCCGCTCGACCGTGGCGTAAAGCGTGCCGAGAACCCGGTCGAGTTCGGGTTCGACGACCGAACCCAAAAGAAGCTCGCCGCGCAGAAAAAGCGCGTCTTCGACCCCGATGGCGAAGTGGGCGCCGACCAGACCGTTGTTGCGGCGCAACGCCTGCTCGTACAACTCGCCCGCGTTCTCCTCGGGCGCGGGCATCACGTACGTCTCGTATTGCAGGGTGCGCTGGCCGAGGGTCAACCAGACGGTCGTGAATTCCTTTTCTTCGCCCTGCATGCGGACGTACCAGTGCATGTCGTTGTCGGCATCACGTCCGACCGCGAGACACAGCGGATTGTTCGCTTTGTAAGTACCGAGCCATTCATCGATCTGACGCGCAAGAAGGGCCCGCTCGGGTTCGGCGAAGATCTCGCTCATCTGTTCACCGACATGCGACGCGTTCGCGACTGGTCACGTCGGCATAAACGCGGCGCAAACGCGCGGCGGCGAAGTTCCAGGTGTAGTTCCTGGCCTTGTCGGCCGCCTTCGCGCCCATCTCCGCAGCGAACACCGGGTTCGAGATCAGGGCGTTGATGTGACGCGCGAATTCGTCGGGGCTGCGATCGGCCACGAGGTGCCCCGTCACTTCGTCGTCGACGATCGTGATCAGTCCACCGACACCGCTGGCGACCACCGGTACACCGCACGCGGCGGCCTCGAGTGCGACGAGACCGAAGCTCTCGCTGCGCGACGGCACGATCACCACGTCGGCCGCGCGGTAGTAGGTGGAAAGCAGGTGATGAGCCATGGGCGCAACGAAGTCGACGCGGTCGGCGACACCGAGTCGGTGCATCAGGTCGTTGATGCGGGCGACTTCGTCGCCGCCCTCGGCGCCACTCGCCCCACCGACGACAACCAGGCGGGCGCGACGGTCGTCGAGGCGCGCAAGTGCCTCGACCGCAACGTCGAGACCCTTGAGTGGCTGAATTCGTCCGACGAACAACATGATCGGCACGTCGTACGCGAGCCGCAGCGCATGACGCGCACCGCGCTTTTCACCCGGCGCAAAGAACGCGTGTTCCACACCGGGGGCGACGATTTCGATCGAGCCCGGCGGGTCGCCGTAAAGAGATCGGAACTGGCGTTCTTCCTCGGTGCACGAAACACAGATCGCATCGGTGCAGCCGATGATCGAGCCTTCCGCATCTTCGCGCGCCATTGATTCCGGGTCGCCGCCCTGCGCCTTGACGCGGGCGAAGGTGTGGAACGTCATCACGAGAGGAAGTTCGAGTTCGTGCTTCAGACGGTGACCCGCGATTCCTGACAACCAATAGTTGCCGTGCAAAACGTCGACGCCACCGTCGGCAACGATCCGATCACGAACACCATCGGCGAACACGTCGACCACACCGGCAAGGTCGTTCTTCGGAACGTCGAAATCGCCGGCTGGCACGTGCACGACACGATGGTTTGGCTCGACCTGCACGACCTCGGGCAGGTCGGGACGCCAAGCGCGCGTGTACGTGGTGCAATCGAGTCCCGCGTGGGCAAGTGCAGAGACGAGTTCCCGCACGTAAACGTTCATTCCGCCGCCATCGCCCACCCCGGGCTGGGCGAGCGGCGAAGTGTGCATCGAGAGGATGGCGACGCGCTTCATACCGTTTGCTCGATCATGTTCCCCGCTCATCCGACCGTCGGGTTGACGTACGAGCGGTACACGCTGAGAAGCGTGTTCTTCTGTTCGCTACTCAACAGATCGTCGGCAAGCACTGCCTCTTCGACGGACGCTGACGTCGAGGGGCTCTTCACGGATGCATCACCATCGAGAATGCCCGCCCGGATGTACAGCGTCTCGGCCGACACGTGAAGTGCACGGGCGATCTGCTGCAGGATTTCGGCCGAGGGCTTGCGAAGGCCACGCTCGATCTGCGAGAGGTAAGGATTGGACACGCCGGCAAGGCGCGACAGGTCGCGAATCGACTGCTGCGCGGCCTCGCGGCGCTGCTTGATGAAATCACCGAGATCGACGAGCCGCTTGTCCATCGGCGTCCTGTCTAGTGACGAATCCGCGAAATGGCTACTTCAGCGAAATGCCCGTCGGAATGGGCATTTGACGTTTGCCTCAGTCGAGGAGGCTGTCGACCGTCGCACCGCCCGATTTGTAGCGGTTCACGAGTTCCCGGCTGAGGGCGTCGATACGCGCGAAGAGGGATTTCCTGTCCGTCGACTGGGCTGCCTCGAAGGCCGCGAGCGCCGACTCGAGTTCGGCGAGTTCGCTTTCGGAGAGGTCGGCGAAGTCCGCGAAGTGCAGGTCGTCACAGATCGACGTCAATTCGCTGACGCGCGGGTGATCGGCACGCACCTCGGTGTCACGTGGCGGACGCGCCGAGCCACCGCCCTGACGTTGCCCGAACACGTTGGCGAGTTCGTTCGGGGCCGCCGACGCATGACCACCGCTTCCACGGCGCGCACGCTCGTCGCGCACGATGTCGAGCCGACCCTGCGCAACACGGCGAACGAAAGAAATTGCATCCTCTTCGTTCTGTAATTCGGCGCGAAGCGCGCGCAATTCACCGAGCGCAAGCGAGGCGGGATCCGACCCGTCGTCGATGGTGTCGTGAGGTGCGGCGATGTTCGTACTCTAGAACCCGCCCGAAACCGGCGGGAGGACGGCTATCTCATCGTCGTCACCGACGGGATGATCGGCGTCGACTTCCTCGCCATTGCACCAGACGCGGCAGGTGCGCAGTACGTCGCCGAACGCCGGCCCGTAGCGTGCCCGCGCCTGCTCGAGCACCGCCGCGACGGTCGGTGCATCGAAGTCGTCGGAACCGCGACCCGCCGCTTCGCGTGCCGCTGCAAACAGTCGCAGCCGTGCCATGGGCCTGAATTTAGGGGCATTCCCACCCCCTCGACCGTGCGGGACGACCTCTGGCTGCTCGCCCGCAATAGCCTGCACGATGTGACCGTGGCTCGATTCCTCCTCGTGCGCCACGGTCAGTCCGAGTGGAACGCCGCGGGTCGCATGCAGGGCCATGCCGACTCTCCACTCACCCCCGAGGGACGCCGCCAGGCCCACGCGGCCGCGCGCAAGCTGAAGGGCTTCCACTTCGTCGCCTCGTCCGACCTTTCCCGGGCCGCGGATACCGCGGCGATCATCGCCGCCGAGTTGTCGTTGCCATTGATTGCGCCACAGCCGGCATTGCGTGAAATCGACGTTGGTCCGTGGCAGGGGCTCACACGGCGCGACATCGACAAGCGCTTCCCCGGCTACCTCGAGAACCACATGCGCCCTCCGGGCTATGAATCGGACGAGTCGGTGTTCGAGCGCGTGCGGTTCGCGTTGATCACGCTCGCCGACATGAATGAGGCCGACTCGGGAGGCCGGTCAGACACAGCCGGCCTTGTCGTCACGCACAGTGGCGTCATTCGCGTCATGCGCCGCGTGCTCGGTTTCCCCGACCAGCGCAACCACCGCAATCTCGAGGGATGTTGGTTCTCGTTGTCGGCCGAGGGCAAGGTCTCGGTCGAAGAGTCGATCAACGTCCTGCGCAACGCCACCATCAGCAACACCCTGTGACGATGCGCGTCTTCGACGAGTCGCTCTCGCCCGTCGTGCGTCGTCACGTCGTCCTCCTCACGGTCGCGCGTACCGTTGCCAACTCGTCGTACCGCTTTGCACCGCCGTTCCTGGCCACGGTCGCACGCGGTTTCAACGTGTCGGTCTCGCAAATGGGTATTGCGCTCACGGTTTCGGAATTGACCGGTCTCGTTTCACCCTTCGTCGGTCGCCGCGTCGACGGAATGTCACGTCGCAATGCACTGCGCTTCGGTCTCGCGGGCGTTGGCATTGGTTCGATGCTTGCCGCCGCTTCGCCGAACCTCGCGATCTTCACGCTCGGCATCATTTTTCTCGGAGGATCGAAGGTCGCGTTCGACGTCGCGCTCAGTGCGTGGATCGCCGACCATGTTCCCTGGAACCGGCGCAGCACCGTCGTTGGATTCACCGAGATCTCATGGGCGCTCGGCATGCTCATCGGTGTCAGTTCGCTCGGCCTCATCACAGCCGCGACGAACTGGCGCGTCGCCTACGTCGTCGGTTCGAGCGGCGTTCTCGTGTTCGCATGGATCGTCGGCAACCGCCTCCCCACGAAGGACGACGTCGGACATCACCACGAAGAACACGGAGACGCCGAGGTCGGCCGCCTGCTGCCCGGCAGTTGGCTCGCGATCGCGTCGTGCTTCACGTTGATGGGTGCGATTCAGTGCGTCTTCGTCACGTTCGGGCCGTGGCTCGAGGACACGTTCGGCTTCAGCGAGGCAGCGATCGCCGCCGTTGGGTTCTCTCTCGGACTCGTGGAACTTTTCGCCTCGACGTCGAGTTCACGGTTCACGGATACATGGGGCAAGCAACGCAGTGTGGCGCTCGGTGCCACGCTCATGGTTCCCGCCGCGCTCGTCATCGCGTCACTCGGTGACCATCTCGCCACCGGCCTCGCGGGCTTGGTACTCGTCATTCTCGGCTTCGAGTTCGCCATCGTCAGCCTGCTGCCCATCGGCACTCAACTCATCCCGGGCCACCGCGGTCGCGGCATGGGCCTGCTGCTCGGGGCCGGAACACTGGGTCGTGCGTCGGTCTCTTTCGGTGCAACCCGGCTGTACGACAGCCGTGGTGTGTGGCCCGCCGCAGTGGGCTCGGCTCTATTCGCCGCGGCAACCGTTGCGCTGATCGTCAGCCACGGTAAGCGTTCGTGATCGGCAACCGACGGTCCTTGCCGAATGCCTTGGTGCTGATGCGCACCCCCGGCGGACACTGACGCCGTTTGTATTCGTTCAGGTCGACCAGACGCGCGACACGCCGCACAAGTGCTTCGTCGTGTCCAAGGGCGATGATGTCGGAAGCCGTCATGTCGTCCTCGACGTACATCTGAAGAATCGGGTCGAGCACTTCATATGGAGGCAACGACTGGTCATCGCGCTGGTCGGGCCGCAGTTCCGCTGAAGGCGGCTTGTCGATGATCGCCGAGGGAATGACCTCGCGACCCGCACGACGATTGACCAGGTGGCACAGTTCGTAAACGGTTGTCTTGAAAACGTCCTTGATGACGGCATAGCCGCCGACCGAGTCGCCGTAAAGCGTGAAGTAACCGACCGCCATCTCGCTTTTGTTGCCGGTGGTGAGCACCATCCACCCGTGCTTGTTCGACAGCGCCATCATCACCGTGCCGCGCACGCGACTCTGCAGGTTTTCCTCGGTCAGGTCGGCGGGCTTGCCCATGAACGCGTCTTCGAGCATCGACAGATACGACGCAAAGGCCGGTTCGATGGCAATCGTCCGAATGTCGACGCCGAGGTTGGCAGCAAGGATTGCGGCATCGGTCTTCGATCCCTCGCTCGAGTAACGCGACGGCATCGACACACCATGCACGTGTTTCGCACCCAGCGCATCGACCGCCACCGCGGCGACGAGGGCCGAATCGATGCCGCCCGACAGACCGATGACGACGTCACTGAATCCGTTCTTCCTGACGTAATCCCGCGTGCCGACCACGAGAGCGTCGTACACGCGGTCGAGTTCGCTTCCCTCGTCGGTGACCCCGCCCGACACCGGCATCACATTGCCGTCGTGCTGAACGTCGACGACGAGCAGGTCGTCGACGAACCACGGACTCTGTGCGACGATGTTGCCCGTCGCATCGGCGACAAGTGAACCGCCGTCGAAGACCAGTTCGTCCTGTCCGCCCACCTGATTGATGTAGGCAACGGCAACACCGTTGTCACGCGCCCGACCGGCAACGAGATCTCGACGCACCTGCGGTTTTTCCCGGTGGTAAGGCGAACCGTTGATACTGACCACGAGTCGCGCGCCGCGTTGCACTTGCCGTGCAACGGGCCCGGGCGCCCACAGGTCTTCGCAGATCGACACCGCGACGGGGATGCCGCAGACCTCGAAGACGGGCTGGTCGTCGGGCCCGGGCAGGAAGTAACGCTCTTCGTCGAAGACGCTGTAGTTCGGCAACAACTGCTTGCGGTAGATGCCCAACAATCGACCTTCGCGTGCCACCGCGGCTGCATTGAAGAGAAGCCGTTCGGTGACGCCGTTGACCGCCGTCTCGACGACGTCGACGAAACCGACAACGAGAGTGGCGGACCCCGTCGCGGCAACCAGGTCATCGAGCGCCCGCCGGTTGTCGGCGAGGAAACCGGGCTTCAGCACCAGATCCTCGGGCGGGTAGCCAACGACAGTGATCTCGGGAAATGCGATGAGGTTGCACCCTGCGGCGACACCGGCGGAGTAGGCGCCGAGAATCACATTCTTGTTGTTTTCCAGGGCGCCCACGGTCGGATTCACCTGTGCAAGCGCCAACCTCAGTTTCTGCACTGCGTCAGACTAGCGATCCCCGCTCAAACGCACCGCTTTACACAGTGTTCACAATCGGGACACGGAAGGGAAACTGCGCCACG
>CAYFNP010000005.1:0-3524 GCA_964344425.1 uncultured Bifidobacterium sp.
TCGCGGACGACCGCAACGACCTGGTCGGCCGTGGCCCCGGGGCTGAGCACGCCGGCAACGCCTGCGGCCTTCAATTTCGGTGCGTCCTGTTCGGGGATGATTCCGCCCACGATGACCGGAACGTCGACGCCGCGCTCGCGCAGTTTGTCGACAACCTTGGGGGCGAGCGTCATGTGTGCACCGGACAGCATGGACAGACCGACCGCATCGACATCTTCGTCGACGGCCGCTGCGGCAACCTTTTCTGGCGTCTGGAAGAGGCCGGTGTAGATGACCTCGAAGCCCGCGTCGCGCAGGATTCGGGCGACGACCTTGACCCCGCGGTCGTGGCCGTCGAGGCCGACTTTGGCGACGAGTACGCGTTCACCTGCCATAGGAACCGACAGTGTACGGCTCAGACCAGCGTCAGGCGCAGGTCGAGTTTCTGGAGTCCCCGGAGCATGAACGACGGGTGGTAGTGGAAGTCGTTGGTCTCGGCGAACTCCCACGCCTTCACACGGTCGGCAAGTTTCTCGAACGCGATCTGCAGTTCGAGCCGCGCGAGCGGCGCACCGATGCAGAAGTGAATCCCCTTGCCGAACGCTAAGTGCTCTTTCAGGTTCGGCCGCGTGGGGTCGAAGCGGTCGGGGTCGTCGCCCCACACCTTGGGGTCGCGGTTGGCGGCCGAGTACATCACCATGACGCGCTCGCCCTTCTTCACGGGGCAGCCGTCGATTTCGACGCCATCCTTCGTGACCACACGGAACATGCCGCCCGACGGCGACGCAAGGCGCAACATTTCTTCGACGGCCGGAGCGATGAGCGAGCGGTCGGCACGGACCTTGTCCCACACCGACATGTCCTGGCCGAAGTAGAGCATTCCCTCGGCGAACGTGTTGGTCGTCGTCTCGTTGCCGGCGACGAGCAACTGCGAGATGATCGACAACATCTCGGGCATGTGCAACGTGCGCTTGCCGCCTTCGCCGTCGTCGACCTCGGTGTTCACGAGGTCGGACAGAAAGTCACCCTGATGATTGTTGCGGCGGGCTTCGAGGCGCTCGGCAAAGTAGTGCTGCATCTCGACGATGCCTTCGGTTGCCGAAATGCGGCGCTCGTCGGTGACCGACGAGCCGATGGTGGAAATGTTGTCGTCGCTCCAACGCTTGAAGTCGGCCATGTCGTCGGGAGATACGCCGAGAATCGTCGCAATGGCGATGACGGGCAGCGGAACCGCGAACTCGGCCACCCACTCGACGGTGCGGTTCGGGTTCTCGAGAATCTTGTCGAGCAGTGAGTCGACGTACTCCTCGATGACCGGGCGAAGTTCGGCGATCTTGCGCGGCGTGAAGTACGCAGCGACGGTGTTGCGGTAGCGGGTGTGCCACGGCGGGTCCATCGTCAGCATCGTGGGCACGGGCGGCCATCCGGTTGCGTAGATTTCTTTGATCCGCTGGATCACGTCACCCTTCGGTGGTTCGCCTGCACTGCCGAACTGGTTCGAGAACGTCTCGATGTCGCGGACGATCGGCACGATGAGTTCGTGGCGGGTGACGATGTGCACGTCGGTGCCCTCGACGTCGTACAGCGGGGTCTCTTCCTGCATGCGCCTGAAGTACATGTGCGGACACTGGTGCATGACCGAGTCACGGAAGGGATTGATTCCCTTGATGTCGGCCTCGGCGGGGCTCTGTGGTCCGATCTTCGGTGGCTGGATTCCCATGCGCTCATTCTCGCCGTTCGGGCGACCGTTCGGACAACTCGAAGGGACGTGGGGGCTTTCAGACTTCGTCGAGGGTCTTTCAGACTTGGGCGAGGGTCCTCTCGAGGGCCCGCGCCATGCGGTCGGCCCGCTCGGCGGCCGGAATGAGGTCGAGGTCGTCGTCGATGATCTCGACCGAGATCGGGGCATTCGGCGGCGTCGCCCTGAAGAAGTCGACAAGGGGGAACTCGCCGTCACCAAGGAGTTCACGGTTGTGGATGCAGTCGGGGATGTAGTCCGGGTCAACGGGCTTCATCGTGCCGTCGTCGACCTGGACGTTCTTCACGAACGTGAAGTCGAGGTCGGCGAGCGACTTGGCGCCCGCGCCGCGGTAGACGTGCCACGTGTCGACGCAGAGACCGACGTTCGGGTGTCCCGCCGCGCGGCACACGCGCTGCGCGGTCGCGATGTCGGGAATGCGGGTCGGTGGCAGGAACTCAATCGCGTAGTTGACCCCCGCGTCTTCGGTACGGCGGGCCAGGTCACCGATCCACTTCCCCGCCACGTCGAGATCGATGTCGACGTTGCCGGCAAACGGCGCGATCACCTGCACTCGCTCGGCACCAAACGTCCTCGCGATGTGTTCGAAATCGCCTGCCGCATCGTCGTCGAGCAAGCGAAGGGCCTCGAGTTCGAGGATCCGCACGCCGTACTTGTCGAGAATCGAGCGGAAGCGGTCGTCGGTCCAGCCTTCGGAGCGCAACTTGACGTATTCGGCCGCGTTGTAGCCGATTCCGTCGAATCCGGCCGCCGAGGCTGCCGAACAACGCTCTTCGAACGTGACACCACGCATGCTGAAGAAGGCGATGATCGTTTGGCGCGTGCCGGTTCCTTTGATGCGACCGGCCCCGACCCCGTACGGCGGCTTGCCCATGGTTCCCCCTCGTTCCCGTCGGTGCGACCGAGTTCGGCGCGCAACCAGCACGACACTACAGTTGGCGCCGATACGCCGACGAAGGGGGAAACATGGCTGGTCGTTTCGAGGGAAAGGTCGCACTCGTCACCGGAGGTGCAAGCGGTCTGGGCGAAGCCACGGCGCGACTCGCGGTGGCCGAAGGCGGCAAGGTCGTCATCGCCGACTACGGCGTCGAGCGCGGCGAGGCCGTCGCCAAGTCGCTCGGCGACAAGGGCATCTTCGTGAAGTGCGACGTCACCAACGAAGCCGACGTGGCCGCAGCGGCCGACGCCGCAATGTCGAAGTGGGGACGTCTCGATGGTTGTTTCGCGAACGCGGGCATCGTCGGCATCGCCGGCCCGCTTGCCGACACGCCGCTCGATGACTTCGACAAGACGATGGCCGTGCTTGTTCGCGGCGTTTTCACCACCTACAAGCACGCGGCTCGCGTCATGATCGCCGCCGGCAACGGCGGGTCGATCGTCGGCACCGCATCGGTGGCCGGCGTGATGGGTGGTCTCGGACCGCACGCCTACGCCATGGCAAAGTCCGGCGTCATCGGCCTCGCACGCAGCGCGGCCTCGGAACTCGCCGGATACCGCATCCGTTCGAACTCAATCGCACCGGGTTCCATTCCCACCGGCATGACCGCTCACGTCATGACCGGAGACCCCGACGCCGTCGAGAAGGCGGCCGAGCGCATGGCCACGATGTCACCGTTGAAGCGCGCCCCGCACGCGAACGACATCGCCGAGACCGTCATGTTCCTGTGGAGCGACGGTGGCAGCTACATCACCGGCCAGAACATCACCGTCGACGCCGGCATCACCACGGGCGCGGGCATGTCCGCCACCTGGAACGATGTGAGGATGGTTGTCGCCCGGTAGGGCG
>CAYFNP010000005.1:3624-19737 GCA_964344425.1 uncultured Bifidobacterium sp.
ATGGTTGTCGCCCGGTAGGGCGCAGACAACTACGAGTTGTACCAACGCACGGCTGCGCGCGTTGCGGGGTCGAGGTTGGTACGTGCCGAGGGATCGGCGATGTGTGACAACACCTCGCCGGCCAACACCTTGCCGAGTTCGACGCCCCATTGGTCGAAGCTGTTGATTCCCCACACGACGCCCTGCACGAACGTCTTGTGCTCGTACAACGCGATCAGTTGACCGAGCGTCGCCGGAGTGAGGGCGTCGAAAAGAATCGTCGTCGACGGACGGTCCCCCGGGAACGCGCGGTGCTCGCCCAGTGCATTCGGATTGTCGGTTGCAGCCGGTGCACCGAATGCAAGTGCGGCTGCCTGCGCGAACATGTTCGCGACCAACTTGCGGTGCTGGGATTCGATGTCGCTGTCGCCAAGGCCGTCGACAGTCGAACGACGCGCGCCGATGAAATCGACCGGCACGATGTCGGTCCCCTGGTGGAGCAACTGGAAAAACGCGTGCTGGCCGTTGGTGCCGGGTTCCCCCCACACCACCGGTGACGTCGCATTCGCGACGGGCTCACCATCGAGGTCGACCCGCTTGCCGTTGCTTTCCATCTCGAGCTGCTGCAGGTACGCAGGGAATCGCGAGAGTTGCTGCAGGTACGGAATGACCGCCTGCGATCCGTAGCCGAACCCGTTGCGGTTCAGCACGCCAACGAGAGCAAGCAAGACGGGCAGGTTCCGATCTGCTGGCGCGTCGAGGAAGTGTTCATCGATGGCGCGCATGCCGGCGAGCATCGCCCTGAAGTTCGCCTCGCCGATGGCACACATCAACGAGAACCCGATCGCGGAGCCCAGTGAGAATCGCCCGCCTACCCAATCCCACATCGGGAGTACCCGCTCGTGGCCCACCCCGAAGGCACGTGCGGACGCGACGTTCGACGACACGGCGTAAAACCGTGCGGCGATCGCCGACTCACGGTCGAGGCCGAGTCCGGTCGACAGCCAGTTGGCCGCCGACTCGGCGTTCGCCATCGTCTCTTGCGTCGTGAACGTTTTCGACGACACGACGAACGCGGTCGTGCGCGGGTCGAGGTCTGCCAGGCACGCCGACAGGTCGGCGGGGTCGACGTTCGAAACAAAGCGCACGTCGACGCCGGTTCGCGCGAAGGGAGCAAGTGCACGGTGTGCCATGGCCGGGCCGAGGTCGCTTCCGCCGATGCCGATGTTCACGACGGTCTTCATCCCCGACGCACGCAGCTCCTCGGCGAGTTTCGCCATGCGGTCGAGAGTCGCGTGAATGTCGGGAACCACGTTCTGTCCGTCGACGAGAATGCTTGCGCCTTGCGGAGCGCGCAGAGCGACGTGCAACACCGGACGAGCCTCGGTCGTATTGATTCGCACGCCGGAGAACATCGCCGCGCGTTGCTCGGCGAAGCCCCTCGACTCGAGCAAACCCGTGAGCACCCGCAGTGCGGCCGTGTCGACCCGTTGCCGGGAAAGGTCGACACGAAGATCGCCGGCAAGGAAGGTCAGTGTGTCGGCCCGAGCCGGATCGGACTCGAAGAGCGCCGAGATGGTTGTCGTCGCAAGACGCGAGGCTTCGCGGGCAACGGCGGCCCACACCCTGCGCTCGGACTCTTCCATGGCGATCACGCTAACCCGACGATTTACACTGCGGAGGGCAAGTCGGCAACGAAAAAGGGGGCGGCACGTGTCGGTGCAAAAGGTGACGGAACTCTCGGCGCACGACCAGATCCGACAGGTGGGCGCGCGCTACTCACGCGGCGTCGACCGCCTCGATGGCGACCTCATGAAGTCCGCATATTGGCCGGACGCGACCGACGACCACGGGGTTTTCGTGGGTAACGCGATGGACTTTTGCGACCGCGTCATTTCCTCGCATGCCAGGTTCATCGCAACGATGCACTGCATCATGAACCACGCGATCGAGGTCGACGAGGCTGCGGGCACCGGCCGCGGCGAGGTATACAACGTCACCTACGTCTTTCGCGAGGAGAACGGCAAGAAACTGCTCGAGACGTGGTGGGGCCGATACCTCGACGACTACCAATGCCGTGACGGCGAGTGGCGAATCAAGGCCCGCATCTGCGTGCACGAGTACACGCGCGCCGACGAAGTCACCTCACACATGGCAATCGACGCCGCAAAATTCCGGCAAGGTTCCGCCGACCGCGGCACCGGCACACCACTCGGCGTTTAGCCGCAGTGAATACGGCGTTTAGCCGCGACCGACCAGGTCGAGTGCGCCGAGGATCTGCATCTCGACGGCGGAGCGCTGGTCGAGCACGGCCTTGACCGCCGCGATTCGCGCTGCATCCCCCGAAGCAAATGCCGCCTCGACTTCCGACGAGAGAACGCTGCTGATGGCGTGGTACCAGGCCGCGACATCGTCGAGATGAAGACTCGACGGCTTGCCCATGTCCCGGCCGACGAGATCTGCGACACGTTGCGCCTCGTCGTGAACGAAGGCGATCTCGTGTGCCGCGCGACGCGAACACCCCATCAGAATCTGGTCGATTTGCTGGAGAAGAATTCGAGTCGGTTCCGTTTGCAGTTCGGCCATCACGGTGGTGCGCAATTGCTCGGCGATACCGGCGAGCAGTTGTTCGGTGGTTGGTTTGGCGAACATCAGTTGGCTCCCTTCGCGGCGGCGGCGAGTTGTTTCATCGGCTCGGACAATTGTTCGAGGGCCGAGAGCCACATGCTCTGGCCGAACACCACCGACGACATGTTGAAGACCGAGGTGAACAGGTGGTTCTCCCCCGTTGCCCACTTCGCACCGCCCTGCATCAGCTGTTCGACGGTTCCAACGACGCCGAGTACAAGGAAGTAGGCGATCGTCGCCGGGTTTACTTGCAGCTCGTTGAGCCCCGTCAGTTCGCGGAAGCGGGCGCAGAACTCGCCCGCCCGCTGGTCGTCGAGCAGGTCGGGCGGCATCGCCTGTGCGACGGCCTTGAAATACCCCATGTCCTCGCGCGGATCGCCGATGCCCGCGAGTTCCCAGTCGATCATCTCGAAGTGACCGTCGGACGAGATCATGACGTTGGCCCCTTGGAAATCGCCGTGCATCAGCACGAGCGGCACTTCGGGTGGCCGGTGGGCGTCCAGCCATTCGGCGACGTAGTGAAAGATCGGCAGCGATTCGACGTGACGATGGCTGGCCTGCCGCCAGGCATCGATGCGCTTGGTCATGTATGCGTCCCAGCTCGCGGGGCGCTCCATGCTGGCCGGCAAACGGTCGATCGGGATCGCCTGGTACGACGCGATCGCCTCGGCAAGCCTCACGTGCAGCCCGTCGAGTGACCCGCCACCGTTGAAGTACGGCATGAACGACGTGCAGCTCGAGAACTCCATCACGATCGTCGGCGTGCCGAGGTGCTCGCCGGTTGCGTCGAAGTGCAGGGGCCGCGGCGTACGTACCCCGTGGTCGGCGACGACACGCAGCAGTTCGTATTCCTGCTGGCGACTCGTCTCGATGAGTTGGCGGTCCTTCGGCGGGTCACCGCGCAGCACCAGCGTCGTGCTTCCGCCATCGTGCGAGACGTCGGCGCGTGCAAGCAGTCGGCTGTAGCCGCCCGTCATCACCTCGTATGAATTGACCTTGACGTTCTTCCATGTCGGCTCGACCACGGCCAAGTAGGCCGCGAGCCTCGAAGGCATCTCATCGACGTTGAGCACGACTCCCCCGATCGTGTTGTGTGCGTTCCCGCCGCGGCGGGAACGGTTCAGATTGTCGGCACCTCGACGTGACGACCGAAGACGACCGCCATGGTGTTCATGATTTCCCCGAGCGTCGCGTACTTGCCGACCGCCTCGATGAGCGTCGGCATGAGGTTGATCTCGGGATCCGCGGCTTCCTTGGTCAACTTCGCGAGAACCGCGTCGACCGCGGCCTGATCGCGCTTGCCCTTGACCACGTCGAGGCGCTTCAACTGTCGGGCTTCGTCCTCGTTCGTGATCTGCAGAATTTCGAGATTGTCGTCCTCGTTGCCTTCGGTGAACTTGTTGACGCCGACGATGGTGCGGCGGCCTTGGTTGAAGGCGCGCTCGAGCTCGTAAGCCGAATCGGCGATGCGGCCCTGGAACCAGTTCTCTTCGATTCCGCGGATGCAGCCTTCGAGAATCGACCCACCGCCGAGTTCGTCGAGGTACGCGAAGATCTCTTCTGCGCGACGTTCCATTTCGTCGGTCAGTTCCTCGACGTACCACGAGCCGCCGAGCGGGTCGGCGACGTGGGCGACGTTGGTCTCGTAAGCGATGACCTGCTGGGTTCGCAGTGCGATGCGCGCGGCCTTCTCGGTGGGAAGCGCGAGCGCCTCGTCCATCGAGTTGGTGTGCAGGCTCTGTGTTCCGCCCAGCACTCCGGCAAGCGCTTCGATTGCGGTGCGGGCGATGTTGATTTCGGGCTGCTGCGCAGTCAGCGACACGCCCGCGGTTTGGGTGTGGAAGCGCAACTGCATCGAGCGGTCGAGTTTGGCGCCGTAGCGGTCTTTCAACCAGCGGGCCCAGATGCGGCGTGCCGCGCGGTACTTGGCGATCTCTTCGAAGAAGTCGATGTGTGCGTTGAAGAAGAACGAAAGACGCGGGGCGAACGCATCGATCGGCAGACCCGCCTGAAGCGCGAGCTCGACGTACGCAAAACCGTTCGCAACAGTGAACGCCAGTTCCTCGGCAGCCGTCGCGCCCGCCTCGCGGATGTGATAACCCGAGATTGAGATCGAGTGCCACTTCGGCATTTCTGCGGCGGTGAAGGCAATGGTGTCGCGCACGAGGCGCATGCTCTGGCGTGGCGGGAACACGAATTCCTTCTGCGCCTGGTACTCCTTCAGAATGTCGTTCTGCAGCGTTCCACCGAGACGGCTGCGGTGCACGCCCGCCTTCTCGGCCTGAGCGATGAACATCGCGAAGATGACCGCCGCAGGTGAGTTGATGGTCATCGACGTGGTGATCGCGCCGAGGTCGATTCCCGCGTACAGGTCTTCCATGTCGGCAAGGGTGTCGACGGCGACTCCGCATCGGCCGACTTCACCCTCGGACATCGGGTCGTCGGAGTCGAGTCCGAGAAGCGTCGGCATGTCGAAGGCGGTCGACAGTCCGTCACCGCCGGACTTCACGATTTCCTTGAAGCGCCAGTTCGTGTCCTCTGCGGTTCCGAAACCGGCGAACATGCGCATCGTCCAGAGCTTCGAGCGGTACATCGACGCATACGGCCCGCGCGTGTACGGGTAGACACCGGGGTGCTCGGCGTCGTCGGGGCCGTACACCGGCTTCAGGGGAATTCCCGACATCGTCGAGAAGTCGGCTTCGCGCACCTTCGACGACTCGAACGCCTCGCTCCACTCTTGTCGCGGGGACTTCGCTGAACTCATTTCGTGGACCTCCAGGGGCGGCCGACCGGCACGGGACGGCCGAAGACTGATGGTTAGTGTAGGAAGCCATGGCCTTCACTTTCGATTTGAGTCAGGTGGATCATCTGCTTTCCACCACCCGCGCGGTCCGCAAACGCCTCGATCTCACCCGTCCGGTCCCCCGCGACCTCGTGCTCGACTGCATCCGCCTCGCTACCCAGGCCCCCGCGGGCCAGAACATCCAGAAGTGGCGCTGGCTCGTGATCGACGACCCCAAGTTGAAGGCAGGCCTTGCCGACATCTACCGCAAGGCATACCAGCCCTACATCGACTACCAGAAGAAGATGGTCGAGAAGGTCGGCCGCAGCGACGCGAGCGGCATCATGGAATCGTCTGACTACCTGGCCCAAATTCTCGAACAGGTTCCGGTTCTCGTGATCCCGTGCGGCCTCGATCGGGTGTCAACCGAGGCAATTCCGGCGAACTTCGCCGGGTACTACGGGTCGCTCCTGCCCGCGGTGTGGAGCTTCATGCTCGCCTGCCGTTCACGCGAACTCGGCACCGCCTACACGACCTTGCACCTGAACTACGAAAAAGAAGCAGCGGAACTGTTGGGCATCCCCGACACCGTGACGCAGCTCGCCTTGATTCCCGTCGCGTACTACACGGGCGACGACTTCAAGCCGGCCAAGCGTCTGCCCGTCGAGAAGGTCACCTACTTCAACGGCTGGAAGAACACACTCTGAGCGCAGCACCCCCGAACGGGGCGCACGACGACCAGCACGAATTGCGCAGGGGTCTCGCAGCCGGCGTCTCCGCGTACGTCCTCTGGGGACTTCTCACCATCTACTGGAAGCAGTTGCACGGCTTTCCGCCGTTCGAACTCATCGGCTGGCGCGTCATGGCGAGTTTCACCATCCTCATGGTGCTCGCAACCATCAACCGGCGGGTGCGCGTCATCGCGCGCGCGGCGTTTTCGCGGACGCTCGCACCTCGAATCGCGGCGGCCGCGATTCTCGTCACCGTCAACTGGAGCTCGTACGTGTGGGCTGTTGCCCACGACCACGTGATCGAAACGGCCCTGGGATATTTCATGGCGCCGTTGCTGACGATGTGGCTCGGCGTCGCGGTGTTGAAGGAGAAGTTGAACCGCTCGCAAAAGGCGGCGATCGCGCTCGCCGTCGTCGCGGTCGGCATCCTCACGGTTGGCTACGGACGCCTACCGTTTCTTGCGCTGCTCATCGCTGCCTCCTGGGCGTTCTACGGCCTGCTGAAACGCCGCGTGCCGATGTCGTCTCTCGACAGCCTGACTGCCGAGATGATGTGGCTGGTTCTCCCGGCGATCGTGCTTGCCATCGCGCAATCCGGACGTAACGACAGCATCACGGTCACGGCCGACGGGCTGCACTGGGCCCTCGTCATCATGACCGGCCTGATCACGGTCGTGCCGCTGTGGATGTTCGGGCACGCGGCACTGCGCGTACCGCTGACCGTTCTCGGACCGTTGCAGTACTCGGTACCGACGATCAATTTCCTGCTCGGTTGGCTCGCGTACAACGAGGAACTCGACGCGACGAGGCTCGTCGGCTTCGCGTTCGTTTGGGTTGCACTGGTCGTGCTGGCCCTCGACACGTACCGTCGCAGCGCACTGCGACGCTGAACTATCTCAGTTCGACAGAACGGTGCAGGCGCTGATTCCGGGCGCGCCGTACACGTGCGTGAATGCAGTGCGGATCTTCTTCGGCACCTGATGGTCACCGGCATCGCCGCGCAACTGAAGTGCCGACTCGTAGACCTGCCGCAGACCTGACGCACCGATCGGCTCGCCGTTGGCGAGACACCCACCGTCGGTGTTGACCGGCAGACGACCGTCGAGACGAGTCTCGCCGGACTGGATCATGTCTTCCTGCTCGCCGTCCTTACAGAAGCCGGTCTCGGCCATGTGCATGATTTCCGCACCGCTTTCGGTGTCCTGCAGCTGGGCGATGTCGATGTCGTCGGGACCCATGCCCGCCATCTTGAAGGCCGCCGCAGCCGCGCCGACCGACGGGCTGTCGCCGCGGTCGGGCGAGAGCCACGAGTTGAACACCTCGAAGCTGCCGAAGGGGCGACTACGAAGCACCGCCGAGCGCAGATAGACCGGCTTCTTCGTGTACTTCTTCGCGACCTCGCCACGCGCGAGCACCAAGGCGACGCCGCCTTCACCCGGCGAGCAGAACATGTATTGCGTCAGAGGGTTCGACAGCATGAGCGAGTTGAGAACTTCTTCCTCGGTCATCGGCTTGCGACGCCATGCGTTCGGGTTCTTCGAACCGTTCTCGAAGTTCTTCACGGCGACCTTTGCCAAGGTCGACGGGCTGATGCCGTACTGGTGCATGTAGCGCTGGATCTTCATGCCGAAGAACTGGGTGGTCAACATGAGACCGGTGTCGCCGTACCACTGGCCGAGTCCGAAAGCGGCCGGGTCGGGATCGAACGCACCCTTCGGGTGCTTGTCGAAACCGATGGCCATGACGATGTCGGCCGCGCCGGCGTTCAACGCGTTGTAGGCGCTGATGAGGCTGCTGCCACCCGTCGCACAACCGTTGGCGACGTTGATGAACGGGAGTCCCGTCAGGCCGAGCGTGGAGACCATGGTGTCGGCGTTGCCCGCCGCGGACGATCCGCCGAACGCGTACTGCACGTCGGACCAATCGCAGCCCGCGTCCTTCAGCGCCTCGCGTGCCGCGTGGGCACCTTGCTCCATGCCGGTCGAGTCGTGACGACCGAAGGGATGGATGCCGATTCCGATGATTGCGACGTCTTCTGCCATGACTCCCCCTCTACTTCTTCACCGGCGCGAACGCGTAGGTGACGACTTCGTTTCCGTCACCATCCGTGTTGAACGGGATGATGACGAGTTCCATTTCCATTCCGATCTTCAATTCGTCGGGATCGGCGGTTGTGAGCCGCGATTCGACGATGACCTGATCCCCCAACTTTACGTACCCGACGCCGTACGGCTTGAACGTTGCGGGAGTTTCGGGCCCTGCATATGGAGGTGACTTCGGCAGGAAGCCCTGGATCGTCCAGCTCCACAACGTGCCGCGGCGCGGCAACAGCACGCGCTCGCCGTTCTGCGATGCCGTGCGCGGACAGGCCTTCGCCTGCGGGAACACGGTCACGCCACTTTCGGGGAAATGGGTTCCGATGAGTTGGGGTTCGTCGGCCGGCCAGGTGAAGAGTTCCTGGGCGACGGGTACGCGGGTTGCCATGAGCGCCATTCTCGCAGGCGTCGGCGAACACGGGCGAGTCGACTCGTCCGGCGCCGCCTCAGGCGCGACCGGGACGGGCCCCCGACGCGAGAACGGCGGGTGAGCAGGTGTCGGAGGACCGCAACATCCCCTTCAGAACCTCGACGGCCGCCGCGTGGCGGGGAGAGTTGTTCACGAGTGTCGAGAACCGAAGGAGCCCCGACAGCAGCACCGAGAGCAGGTCCTCGAGCGCGCCCTGCGGAATGCCGTCGCGGATCTCGCCGCGCGCGTAGGCGTCGTCGCACAGCCGCTTGGCGAGACCGGCGGCGCGCTCGCGCTGGGGCCGGACGACCTCGTCGAGTTCGGGGTGGTGCTGCACTTCGTACGCGACGTCGACGACGAATCCCGCGATCGTCGGATCGTCGCGGTTGATGCGCACCGACACGTCGAGCGCCGCTGCGAACCGGTCGACGAGATTTTCATGGGGCTCGAGACCCTCGTCGATCTGCGAATAAATGAAGTTCTGCACCTCTTCGAAGACGGCCGCGTAGAGGTCGATCTTCGACGGAAAGTAGTGATAAATCGCGGCCGAAGTGAGTCCGGCGACCTCGGCGATCTGGGCGTTTGTCGTGCGGTCGAAACCGTTGGCGCCGAAACACCTCCGCGCGGCCGCCAACAGGCGGGCTCGTGTGTCTTCGGAGGCGGTGTCGCGCGGACGGCCCAATTTTCGGGCCTGCGTCTTGCTCGCCATGATGGACGAGGCTAACCGAGAGATCAGCCTTTCTTCGTGGCAGACGGTCCCGGGTCGACCGGCATACCGAACTTCACCCGATTGTGCGAGTGCGCCAGATGTTGGTGAACGAACGCCGTGCGCAGAGCCGTCCACTGACCCTGAGCCTCGAGCGTCTGGTTGACGCTTTCCTTTGCGAGCTTCAGCGCGAACGACGGTCGCTTGGCGATTGTTCGTGCCATGTCCATTGCCGCGTCGCGCAACTTGTCGTTCGGCACGACCTTGTTCACCATGCCCCACTGCATCGCCTCGTGTGCAGTGAGCCACTCGCCGGTGAACAGCATCTCCTTCGCCTTGCGCGGGCCGACTTCCCACGGATGTGCGAAGTACTCGACGCCGTTGACACCCATCGCGACGACGGGGTCGGAGAACATCGCATCCTCGGCCGCGATGATGACATCGGCGACCCACAACAACATCAGCCCACCGGCGATCGTCTTGCCCTGGGCTGCCGCGATGACCGGCTTGGGCAGATTGCGCCAACGCCAGCACATGTTGAAATAGACCTCTTCCTCCCAGGCCATGTGTCCTTCTTGGCCCTCGCGGCCGAAACCGCCGTAAGGAAAGACCAGGTTGAACTCACGATGGCTCTCGGTGTCGCGCATGTCGTGACCCGAGCAGAAGTGCGGCCCCTCGGCGCGGAACACGATGACCTTGACGTCGCTGCGTCGTGCGGCGTCACTGAACGCCGCCTCGAGCTCGTAAGTCATGCGCTTGTTCTGCGCGTTGCGTGCTTCGGGACGGTCGAGGGTGACGACGGCAATTCCGTTGTCACCCGGGTTCTCGACCTCGTACCGGATCGTCTTCAGGTCTTTCAGGTCGACTGCCATGGGGGTTCTCCTGTCTCCGGTTGCTACTTGATCTTGGTGAACGTGAGTTCGAGTTTCGTGAGGCCGCGCAGGGTCATCGAGAGTTCTCGGTGCATCACCTCGTCGACCGGGGCGAACGCGAAGTTGTCGAGCCGCTCGAAGAGCAGTTCGAAGGCGATGCGGGCCTCGCTACGCGCGAGTGCCGCACCGACGCAGAAGTGAGGGCCCTGGCCGAACGCCATGTGCGTGCGTGCGTTGTCGCGCTCGACGTCGAAGGAATCGGGGTTGGGGAACTTGCGTTCGTCGCGTCCCGAACTGCCGTACATCGCCATGATGACCGAGCCCTTCGGGATCTCGACCCCGCCGACCACGGCGTCCTTCGTGCAGAACCGCGGCAACATCTGCACCGGGGCCTCGAGACGAAGTGCTTCTTCGACCATGTTCGGGATGAGCGCGCGGTTCGCGCGGACCTTGGCCATCTGGTCGGGATTGAGAATGAGGTGCTGCATCGCCATCGCGATGAGGTTCGTCGTTGTCTCGTTGCCGGCGACCAACACCTGATCGATGATGCTCAGCATCTCGTCGATCTCGAGACCCTGACCCTGGCGCGGGCCGGAGTCGAAACGCGCCTGCACAAGGTCGGTGAGCAGGTCGTCGCGCGGGTCTGTTTCACGCTCGCGCACGCACGCAGCCATGTACTGATGCAGGTCGAATCGGCTCTGTGCGCATTCGATCTGCCGCTCGGCCGACAGCATGCCCGAGAGCGGCGCCACGGAGTCGTCGCTCCACTTCTTGAACTTCGGCATGTCCTTGCGGTCGACACCCAATGCGTCGGCAATGACGGTGAGCGGAACCCAGATTGCGAACTCGCCGACCAAGTCGACTCGGCCCTTGTCGGCGAATTTGTCGATGAGGTCGTTGGTGATCTGCTTGATCGACTCTTCCAACTGCGCGACGCGCTTGGGCAGGAACGCCTTGTTGACGAGCGAGCGGAACTGTGTGTGCGACGGCGGGTCGTTCGACAGCAACGTGTCGACGCGTTTGTAGTCGCGCTTCGAGATTTCTATCGCCTCGGCCGGAACCTGCGAGAACGCGCCGTTGCTCATCGACTGCGACGAGAAGGTCTCGTGGTCACGGACCATCGTCATGATGTCTTCGTAGCGTGACACGGCCCAGAAGCCCACCGGCGTCTGGTGCACCGGGGCCTCGTCGCGGACGCGCTGGTAATAGTGGTACGGGCATCCGAGAACTTCGGGCGTCACCATGTTCACCTTGGTGATGTCAGTTCCCAGGTCCTGCTGTGCGTCTTCACTGATGGTCATTGCCTGTCCCCTTTCGTCCTATTCGTTGGTCGTGCGATAGTCACCGAATGCGGTGTCGCGCGCGTCAAGAGCCTTGGTCACGCCCTGGGCGAACTTCGCGAAGTACTCGCGGCTGGCCCGCTGGTGGAAGCCGAGCGCATTGATGTCAGCGGTTGCCCGCATTCCGTCGCGCATGCCCATCGCGTCCATCGCGCGGTGCACGACACGCTTGTTCAGTGCCTGAAGATCAGGCGGCACCTTTGCGACACGCTCGGCGATCGACAGCACCTCGGGCTCGAGGCTGTCGGCGGCGAAAGCTCGGTTCGCAAACCCGGCCTCGACGGCTTCGGCGCCCGACATCGAGTCGCCTGTCAGCATCGCCTCCATCGCCCTGCGCATTCCGAGTAGCCACGGATGCCACGCCATGTCGGGTGACGACATCGAACGCACCGGCGGATACCCGATTTGTGCATCGTCGGCCACGTAGACGAGGTCGCACGCGGTGGCCAACTCGGTTCCGCCGGCGAGGCAGTAACCGTGCACCTGGGCGATGATCGGCGTCGCCATGTCCATCATCTCGAACCAACCGGCGAGTACGTGGCGCGCCCACGCACCGTCGGCCGTACTGATGGGCCACGGCGGTGTTTCGGACTTGTCCTGGGCCAGGTCGTAGCCCGCGCAGAAACTCTTTCCCGCGCCGCGAATGATGATGACCCGCACGTCGGGGTCGGCATCGGCTTCACGCAACAGTTCGAAGAGACGCGAGCGAAGAGCGTGCGACAGCGCATTGCGCTTGTCGGGCCGGTTCAGCGTGAGGCGACGCACGTGCTCGGCCGGCGTGTCGGCCAGAACCGTTTCGCTTTTCGAGTTGGTTTGCGCCACCGTGCCCCCGGCAATCGATGTCACCGCGGGTCCGCGGTGTCAGCCCCCAATGGTACGCCCGGACTCCCAGTAGGGCGCACGGAGCTCGCGCTTGTTGATCTTTCCCATGGCCGTGCGACCGACCGTGGAAACAATGTCGACGGTCTTCGGACACTTGTAGCCGGCCAGTTGGGCGCGGCAGATCGCAATGATCTCCTCGGGACTCGGTGCATCGTTCATGTCGATCGGCACGACGAGAGCCTTGACGGCTTCGCCCATGTCGGGGTCGGGCACGCCGATCACCGCAACGTCGGCAACCTTCGGGTGCTCGATGATCACCTTCTCGGCTTCGGCCGGATAGATGTTGACGCCACCCGAGACGATCATGTCGCTGAAGCGGTCGGTGATGTAGACGAAGCCCTCGTCGTCGACGTAACCGATTTCTCCGAGCGTGAAGACCCCGGGGCGCAGGTGAGCTTTCGCCGACTTCTCGGGGTCATTCGGGTACACGACACCGCGTCCGGTCGCGTCCTCGAAGAAGAGTCGCCCCTCGGTGTTCGCCGGCAGTTCGTTGCCGTCGTCGTCGACCACGATGCAACGCGTGAACGGCGGGTTGACAACTTTGCCGACCGAACCCGGGTGCGTCAGCCAGTCCTGACTGGTGATCGAGCAAACGGTGCCGACCTCGGTCGCTCCGTAGGCGTCGACGAAAACGGGACCGAACCATTCGATCATCCGCTTCTTCACGTCGACCGGACACTTCGCGCCGGTGTGCGAGAGCATCTTCATCGACGACACGTCGTACTTGTCACGCACAGCGGCGGGCAGGTCGAGCATGCGCTTGAAGTGCGTCGGCACCATCACGCTGCTGGCGGCCTTCGACTCTTGGATCTTCGCGAGTGTGCGCTCGGGGTCGAACTTCTCGAGGATCACCACGGGCGTTCCCGTGGCGAGGATGCGGACGCCCGAAAGCGGCCCCGTGTGGTACATCGGACCGACAACGAGGTGTACGCCGAGCGAGGCAAAACGATTCGCTGCAAGAACGGCAACGTGCTCGGCAATGTTCTTGCCTCCGGCGAACATTGTCGGCGGCAGATCGACACCCTTGGGGAAGCCGGTCGTGCCACTGGTGTAGAGCATGTTGGGTCGCGGCGGAACGTCGTCGACCGGCTCGGCGTCGCTCGCAGCGGCGAGTAGCGATTCGAGCGATTCCACTCCGGCCGACAGCGCGCCGTCTGCTCGCCACACGATGATCGGAATTGCCTTTGGCAACTGAGCGACCGCCTCGACCGAACGCGCAAGGTTCTCGGGGCCGGTGAACAACAGTCGCGCGCCCGAGTCGTTCAGGATGTAGGCGGCCTCTTCGGCGTTCAGATGAAAGTTGACCGGCACGCTGCTGAGTCCCGCATGCAGCGCCCCCATGTGCGCGAGCGCGGTCTCGACACTGTTCTCGGCGTACACCGCGATGCGGCGGTTGGGTCCGAGATCACGCGCCTTCAGGTCGTTGACCAGACGATTGATCGTCGAATTCAGTTCCGCCCAAGTGAGCACGGTCGACGAGTCGCGGATGGCGACCTCGTTTCCCTTCGAACGCGCGGCATCGACCAGCACGACTGCCATTTGTCAACCCCCCGGTTGCGTTTTCGATGTTGTGGTGCGGCCGGACAACGTCACTTCTTGGAAACGGTCGCCCAGACGGCCGGCGCAGCGACACCCGCGATCGCCATCTTGATGAAGTCGCCGACGAGGAACGGCGTCACGCCCATCGTGAGCGCATTGCTCTCGCCGGTCGCGACCGGAACGTTCAGCTTGTGTGCCAGCCACAGGGCGCCCATCGCGTAGATGATGACGGTTCCGAGAGCCATCGCCGACAGCGACGACATCACCTGACGGTCATGACGACGCTCGGCGAGATAACCGACGACAGCGGCCGCAACGATGAAACCCATCAGGTACCCGAAGGTCGCGCCCGTACCGCTCTTCCAACCGCTGTCGCCACCCGAATAGAACGGCAGACCGACGAGGCCCATCACCCAATAGACGAGCTGGCTCGCCGCACCGCGCGACATGCCGAGCGAAGTTCCGGCGAGCAGAACCGCAAGGGTCTGGCCGGTGATCGGGACGGGAGTGAATCCGAGGGAGATCTTCACCTGTGCGAGCGCCGCAGTGAGGAGCGCGAACGCGACGACCAGCAACGCGCTGCGCACCGCTGCACGATTGCGCAGGCCGGGCACGAGGTCGGTGAGGACGACCGGGGTGGAAGGGACGGAGGGAGACAGAACTTCAGCGCTCATTCGCACGAGCGTACCGATGCCGCCCTCCGACCAACGAACCCCGCCATCACTCGGGAACCTCGCCGTTCGGGGGCCCTGTGTCATTTGACCGCCGAACAGGCGCGCCAACGGGACCCCGCACTAGCGTTTGACGCCGTGAGCACCCTCCCCGACATCGACCAGTTCCGTAAGGAAGCCCGCGTCTGGCTCGAGCAGAACGCCGAGCCGCTGCCCGAGATCAACGAGGCCGAAGAAGAAGACCAAGAGGTCGTCTGGGGCGAAGGCTCCGACAACGTTGCGATCTTCCACAACTTCACCGACGAAGAGGAACTCGCCCGCTTGAACGCCGTCAAGGCCTGGCAGGCGAAGAAGTTCGATGCCGGCTACGCGATGATCAACTGGCCCGAGGAGCTCGGTGGACGTGGCCTGCCCGCTTCGTACGTTCGCGCCTACATGGCCGAAGAGCGCAAGTTCAAGATTCCCTCGGCCGGCGAATTGCCGCCCACCTCGATGGGTCTCATCGCGCCAACCGTCGCAGCATTCGGCACACCCGAACAGAAGGAAAAGTGGTGCAAGCCGATCATGCGCATGGACATCTGCGGGTGCCAGCTGTTCTCCGAACCGAGCGCCGGCTCCGACCTCGCCTCATTGACGACCCGCGCCGTGCGCGATGGCGATGAATGGGTCTTGAACGGCCAGAAGGTGTGGACGTCGGGAGCCCGCTTCTCCGAGTGGGGCCTTGCGATCACCCGCAGCGACTTCGACGTGCCGAAGCACAAGGGTCTGACCGCGTTCATGGTGCCCTTCGACTGGAAGGGCGTCGAGGTGCGTCCGATCAAGCAGATGAGCGGCGGCGCCAACTTCAACGAGGTGTTCCTCACCGACGCTCGCATCCCCGACGAGTTCCGGCTCGGTCCCGTCGGCGAAGGCTGGCGCGTTGCGTTGACATGCCTCGGGTTCGAACGCGACCACTCCAGCAGTTCGTCCAGCAGCCACACCGGCGGGTCGTTCAAACAGGTCGTCGCCGCCGCACGTTGGGCCGGTGTCCTCGACGACCCGATCATCCGTCAGGAAATCGCCAAGTTGTACTCGTTGCTGCGCACGGCCCAGTACACGAACCGTCGTGTCGCCGCAGGAATGCGTGCGGGTCAGACGCCCGGACCCGAAGGTTCACTCGGCAAGTTGATGTGGACCGCCGGGATGACGAAGACCGGCGACGTGATCTCAAAGATTCTCGGAGCCAAGGTCATCGTCGACAACGGCGAATGGGGAACCTACGCGTGGAGCGAACACATCCTCGGCGCGCCTGGCTACCGCATCGCGGGTGGCAGCGACGAAATTCAGCGCAACATCATCGGCGAGCGCGTTCTCGGTCTCCCCGCCGAACCCCGCGTCGACAAGGACCTCCCCTTTTCAGAGGCTCAACGTCAAGCCCGCAAGGGCTAGTCGATCGAACCGATTTGGGTGCCGACCTCGTAGGTCTCACCCTCTTCACC
>CAYFNP010000006.1:0-8365 GCA_964344425.1 uncultured Bifidobacterium sp.
CCATAATATATCTTATGTAAAATACGCAAGACCAAGGGCTGCAACGGTTTGCGCGGATCCCGCGCTCATTGCGCCTCGTGTCGCCCACTACTCTGCGCCCATGACAGCCGAGCCGAGGGCCCAACGACCCGACGAGGTGCTCGACGAGCTCGAGTCGTTGCGCGTGAACGATGTCGACTGGCGCAACGGTCGTGCGTTCAGCCTGACGTACCTGGCAACCCCCGAGGCCCTGGCGCTGTCCGAAGAGGCCTACCGCCGGTACGGCGGCGAGAACGCCCTCAATGTGGCTGCTTTCCCTGGCCTCCAGCGTATGCAGGCCGAGGTGCTGGCCTTCGTTGGCGGCATCTTGAATGCTCCCCCGGGCGTGGCGGGCTTCCTCACCTCCGGCGGCACCGAGAGCCTGCTCAGTGTGTGTTTCGCGGCCCGTCAACGTCGACCCGATGCGCAGCAGCCCAACATCGTGTTGCCGACGTCGGCTCACGCTGCATTCGAGAAGGCATGCACCTACTTCGGTCTCGAGAGTCGACGCGTGCCCGTACGGCCCGACTGGCGCGCCGACCCGTCGGCGATGGCCGACGCAGTCGACACGAACACGGTTCTCATCGTGGGTTCGGCTCCGCAGTACCCACAAGGCGTGGTCGACCCGATTGAAGAACTCGGTGAAGTCGCGCTGCGCTCGAAGGTGCCGTTGCACGTCGACTCCTGCATCGGCGGCATGGTGCTTGCCTTTCTCGACGGCGCGCCACGGTTCGATTTCAGCGTGCAGGGTGTGTCGTCGATTTCCGTCGACATGCACAAGTACGGCTATGCGGCCAAGGGGTCGGGCGTGATCCTGTACCGCACGCGCGAACTGCGCAATGACCAGGTGTTCATCACCGACAATTGGCTGGGTGGCCGGTACGGCAGTTCCGGCTTGCTCGGTACCAAGAGCGGCGGACCGATCGCATCGTCGTGGGCGATGATCAAACACTTCGGGGCCGACGGCTACAGGGCACTCGCCCGATCGACCCGTGAGACCACTCTCCGTCTCGTCGACCGAATCAACGCAACCGCTCCCCTTTTTGTCATGACGAAACCCGACTCAACATTGATCTGCACAGGATCACGTGACCGCACGGTTTCGGTCGAGGCGGTTGCGACGGCGCTGCGCGGTCGCGGTTGGTACGTCGACACGCAGGGTCCGCCCTCGTCGATGCACATGACCGTCAGCGCCCACCACGCCAGGGTTGTCGACGCGTTCAGTGACGATCTGCGCTCGTCGGTTGCCGAGGTTCGGGCGGATTCGGGACCCGCGGCTTCCTCGGGCGACTACGCAACCGTCGAGTGAACTAGACATACCTCATGAGATTCGGCGTCTTCCTGCCCCCGATGCACCGCACCGGCATCAACCCGACACTTCTCCTCCACCGCGACCTCGAGCTTGTCGAGTGGTTGGACTCGCTCGGATACGACGAAGCGTGGATCGGCGAGCACCACAGCGCGGGGTCCGAACTGATTGCGTCGCCCGAGGTCTTCATCGCGGCGGCCGCGCAGCGCACGAAGCGAATCAGGTTGGGAACGGGGGTCAACTCGCTTCCCTACCACCACCCTTTCATCCTCGCCGACCGCATCGTCATGCTCGACCACCTGACACGCGGTCGCATGATGTTCGGTGCGGGACCGGGCCAGTTGACCAGTGATGCGGCGATGCTCGGCATTCCCCCCGAGTCGCAGCGCCCACGCATGGAAGAAGCGTTCGACGTCATCATGCGCCTGTTCCGCGGCGAGACGGTGACGAAGCGCACCGACTGGTTCGTTTGCGACGAGGCGGTACTGCAGATGCGTCCGTACTCGAACTTCCCCATCGCCGTTGCTTCTTCGATCTCTCCCTCCGGCTCGAAGCTGGCCGGCCGCTACGGCACGGGCCTGCTGTCGATCGCTGCCACCGAACCGGCTGCGTTCCAGGTGCTCGATTACAACTTCACGGTGTGGCAAGAGGAAGCCGCGCGCAACGGACACGTCGCCGACCGCACGCAGTGGAGACTCATGGGGCCAATGCACATCGCCGAGACCGAAAAACAAGCCAGAGAGAACTGCCGCTACGGCCTGCAGTGGATCTTCGACTATCTGTCGCACATCATTCCCGTCGGCGACCCCAACGATGCCCCGCCGACCGATTTCGATGAATTCGTCACGTTCGCGAACGAGTCAGGGCGCATGGTCATCGGTACACCCGACATGGCGATCGCCCAGCTAGAACGCTTGAAGGAAAAGACCGGCGGATTCGGTGCCTACCTGTTCCTCGGCGCGGACATCGCAGACTGGGCCGCAACCAAGCGCAGCTACGAACTCTTCGCCGAGTACGTGATGCCACACTTCCAGGATCAACTGGCCGCACCAACCGCGAGCTACGACCGCATCGTTGCCGCGGGCTCACGGTGGGTCGACTCGACCCTCGGGGCGCAGTTGACCGCGATCGCTGCCTACGAAGAAGAGCGCAAAGCCCGCGCATAACCGCCCTTTTTTCGCGCGGTCGATGCCGAGCAGCAACTTGCGCTGGTGTAGTTTGACAACCGTAATCACAACCTAAACCCGAACGGGAGAGAGTCGGTTCGCCGGCCGCCGAAGGAGCAACCGCCCCGGAACCTCTCAGGCACAAGGGACCGTCGGGACCGAACGCTGGAAAGCGGAGGGCTTGCCCTCCCACCGACGGGGAAAGCAACGCGAAGCGCACCGTGCGTCGCGTTGCGAAGCTCTCAGGTACAACCGACAGCGGGGGCGCAACATCCGGGAGATGAAATGCGCCTGAACGCGTCCGACCACCTCGAGCCTGCATTCGAGCCTCGTCACACCGCCCACGACCCGAAGGGCGTCGCCGAGATGCTCGCGACCGTGGGGGTTCGCACCGTCGAAGAACTCGTCGCACAGACGGTACCGGCTGCGATTCGCCTCACCGAACGCCTCGACATCGATGACCCGGCTTCCGAAACAGAAGCACTCTCCCGCCTGCGGGCGATTGCGGGCCGCAATGAAATCGGACGCAGCCTGATCGGTATGGGTTACTACGGCACAATCACGCCTCCGGTCGTCCTGCGCAACGTCCTCGAGAATCCCGCTTGGTACACCGCCTATACCCCGTACCAGCCCGAAATCTCGCAGGGTCGCCTCGAAGCCCTTCTGAACTTTCAAACGATGATCGCCGAGATCACGGCCTTCGACATCGCCAACGCATCGCTCCTCGACGAGGCAACCGCGGCAGCCGAGGCCGTCACCATGGCCAGACGAACCTCGAAGTCGACGTCCAATGTCTTCTTCGTCGATGACGACGTTCTCCCACAGACACTCGCCGTGCTGCGCACGCGCTGCGAACCACTCGACATCGAACTGCACGTCGGGCCTCTCGACGACATCGCCACCGTCAAACCGTTCGGCGTGCTCGTATCAACGCCCGGTCTCTCGGGCCGGCTGCACCCAGCCGATCGACTTCGCAAAGCCGTCGACGCTGTCCACGAATGCGGAGGCTTCGCGGTTGCCGCGGTCGACCTTCTCGCTACGTGCCTCGTCACTCCCCCCGGCAACCTGGGATTCGACGCAGCCGTTGGTTCTGCTCAACGTTTCGGTGTTCCGATGGGAATGGGCGGACCGCATGCCGCCTTTCTCGCGACACGTGAATCGAATGCCCGCACCCTGCCGGGCCGGCTCGTCGGCGTCAGCGTCGACACCGAAGGACGTCCGGCGTTGCGCCTCGCCCTCCAAACTCGCGAGCAGCACATCCGACGCGAAAAGGCCACCTCGAACATCTGCACGGCCCAGGTGCTGCTTGCCAACATGGCGGGGCTGTACGCGGCATGGCACGGCCGCGAAGGCCTGGTTGAAATCGCCACCCGAGTGCACGCGTACACGTCGCTGCTTGCTGCCGCCCTCGAGGCCGCCGGCCACACGGTCGTCAACGACACGTGGTTCGACACACTCACCGTCGAGCCACGCGGCGACGCCGACGTGATTCTGCGTATCGCCCGGAACGAAGGTTGGTTCCTTCGTCACACGAGCTCCGACAACGTCGGCATCAGCCTCGACGAGACGATCACGCGTGACGACCTTCGGACGATCGCAGGCTTCTTCGGTTGTGCCGACAAGATCGACGAACTGTGGAGTCGTGAAGTTGACAGCCCGCTTGATTCACTGCGCACCGACGAGTTCCTCGACCACGACGTCTTCCGCAACAACCGAACCGAGCACGAGATGCTGCGCTACCTGCGAAGGCTCGCCGACAAGGACCTCGCCCTTGACCGCACGATGATTCCCCTCGGGTCGTGCACGATGAAGCTCAATTCGACGTCCGAGATGATTCCGGTCACGTGGCCAGAATTCGCCCACATCCATCCGTTCGCTCCACGCGATGCCCGCGAGGGCAGCCTCGAGATGATCGGCCAGCTGGAAGAGTGGCTCTGCGCAGTCACGGGTTACGACGCGGTCAGCCTGCAGCCCAACGCGGGCAGCCAGGGCGAATTCGCCGGCCTCCTCGCCATCCGCGCCTACCACCGCTCTCGGGGCGACGATCACCGCGACGTCTGCCTCATCCCGTCGTCCGCGCACGGCACGAACGCAGCGAGTGCGGTCATGGCAGGAATGCGGGTCGTCGTGGTGAAGTGCGACGACCTCGGCAACGTCGATGTGGACGACCTCCGTGCTCGAATTTCCGACGCCGGTGACCACCTGTCCGCGCTGATGATCACCTACCCCTCGACTCATGGTGTGTTCGAAGAAGCCGTCGTCGAGATTTGTGGTCTCGTCCACGACGCAGGCGGCCAGGTGTACGTCGACGGAGCGAACCTGAACGCGCTCGTCGGGCTTGCTCAGCCCGGCAAATTTGGTGCCGACGTCAGCCACCTGAACCTGCACAAGACCTTCTGCATCCCGCACGGTGGCGGCGGCCCGGGCGTCGGTCCTGTCGCGGTGAGGGCTCACCTCGAGGACTTTCTCCCCGAGGTCGTCGAGTTCAATTCACCCGATGCACACGAATCGACACTCGTCGGACCCGTCTCGGCCGCCCCGCACGGTTCGGCGGGCATTCTGCCGATTCCGTGGATGTTCATCACGATGATGGGCGCCGACGGTCTGCGTCGCGCCACCGAACGCGCCATTCTCAACGCGAACTACATCGCTGCTCGCCTCGTCCACGCGTTCCCCGTCCTGTACACGGGTCGCGAAGGCCGTGTCGCACACGAATGCATCCTCGACCTGCGGCCGCTCACCAAATCGACCGGCGTCAGCATTGACGACGTCGCCAAGCGACTCATCGACCACGGCTTCCATGCACCGACCGTCAGCTTCCCCGTGGCGGGCACTCTGATGGTCGAGCCGACCGAAAGCGAGAGCAAGGCCGAACTCGACCGGTTCGTCGACGCGATGCTTGCCATTCGTCGCGAAATCGCCGAAATCGAGTCCGGAGCAATCTCCATCGACGACTCCCCCCTTCGTCACGCTCCCCACACCGTCGCCGACTCAGTGAGCGGCTGGGCACGGCGCTACACACCCGAGACCGGACTTTTCCCTTCGATCCTCACCGTCGGAAAGGGCTACTTCCCGCCCGTCTCACGCATCGACGCTGCCGCGGGCGATCGGAATCTCGTGTGCTCGTGTGCTCCGCTCGAGGAATACGCTTCGAGCCATGCCGGACGAGACTGACGCAGCCCCAAATCCGTTCGCGGGCCTCGAGGAGATCATCGCGTTCCTTCTCACCATCAACCCCGTCGAACTGGCCACGAAGGTCATCGCCGAAGGCGGCAAAACGCTCGACCAAGGGCGGCGGTCGGTCGAACTACTGCTGCAGACGCTCGAGAACACCGCGGAGACGATGAAGAACCTCAACTCGGCGGCAACACGAATCAATTCCCTGCTCGACGACATCGAGGGCCCCTTGCGCGCCGTCATGCCACAGGTCGGCTTCGCTCTTCAGACGATGGCCGCAATGGGCAACTTGATGGGCATCAAGCCCCAGAAGCCTGCTTCTTGACGAACGGGGTCTCGACGACCCTGCCTTCGATCACCGATCCGCGAACCTCGACCTCGACTGCGTCGCCAACCGTCACTGCCGGGTCAACGAAGGCCAACGCAATGCCGTGGCCGAGCACGGGCGAGAAATTGCCGCTGGTCACCACGCCCTCGCCGTGGGATGTCCGCACGACACTGCCCTCGCGCGCCGGACGCCGCCCGTCCGTGGCGACGCCTCGCAGGATGCGTCCGACGCCCGCATCGCGTTCCACTTCGAGTGCAGCACGGCCCTGGAAGTTTTCCTTTTTCCATCCCACTACCCAACCGAGTCCCGCCTGCAACGGCGTGATGCCTGCGCCCAACTCGTGTCCGTGCAGTGGCAACGCCGCCTCCAAGCGCAACGTGTCACGAGCGCCAAGGCCTGCGGGAACGACTCCCGCGCCGAGGAGCGCCTGCCAAACCCCTGGGGCCTCGGCGACGGGCACGGCGATCTCGATCCCGTCCTCGCCCGTGTAGCCGGTGCCGGCCACGACGCAACGAACACCGTCGACGTCGACGGTTTCGACTCGAAAACGACCAACACCCGCCGCCGCCGGGGACACAGTCGCCACCAATGATCGTGCCGTCGGACCCTGTACGGCGATCACCGCGCGGGTGTTCGTCGTGTCGATGCCGCCGAGGTACCGCACCACGCGATCGGTGTTCGAGGCGTTCGGCATCACATCGAACACGGTGTCCGCAACCCACCAGACAATGATGTCGTCCACGACAGAGGCGTCATCGGGGTCGAGCAAGTGCGTGTACTGCGCCCGCCCCGGAGCAATCTTCGTGAGGTCGTTCGTGAGAACCGACTGAAGCCGTTCGAAGGCATCCGCACCCTCGACTCGGACTGTGCCGAGATGAGAGACATCGAACATGACCGCAGCGCGACGGCAGGTCATGTGTTCTTCGATGGTGCCGGCCGGGTACGACACGGGCATGTCCCACCCCCCGAAGGGGACCATTTTTGCCCCGAGGGAGACGTGCTGTTCGTGGAGGACGGTCGTCTTCAGCGACATCACATGCCGGCGGCACGCCGCTGGTCGGCATCCGCCGTCAGCCGATCACCGACCGTCACGATGCTGGCATCGACGTCTTCTTTGACGCCAGCAAGCGGCAACACGTTGAGAACACCCTGGCCGTTGCGCAACACATCGATGAGGTCGTCGCCGTCGCAGAGCACAACCGAAGAACCGCTGATCACAATGTGAGCCGACACAACGTCGGAGCGCAGATGATCGCGCATGTACCGAAAAACCTCGCGCACGGATTCCAGCTTGATTCCCGCATCGAGGAGGTTCTTCACAACCTTCAACTCGAGGAGGTCACCGTACGAGTAGGCACGCCGCGAACCACTTCCCGCTGCCGATGCGACCGACGGCCGAACGAGGCTCGTGCGCGCCCAATAGTCGAGTTGTCGATACGAGATGCCGACGATTTGCGCGGCCTTCGTGCCGCTGAACCCCTCACCCATGAGGCGAAGTCTACGAGGTCGGATCGGAGAAGTCTTCGGGCGAAATCGTGTCAAGGAAGTCCCGGAACTCATCGACGACGGTCTCGTCGTCCTCGTCCGAATCGGCGTCCTCGGCCACTTCCCTGCCCACTTCGTCCATCAGGTCGTCAGCCACCCATACGCCCGCCCCGGCGCGCAGGGCAAGGGCCACGCCATCGGACGGTCGTGCCGACACAGTTCTTTCGCCCCCCTCGTCGCGCAGGACGATCTCGGCGTAGTAGGTCTGGTCGCGCACCTCGGTAACCACGACGCGCACGATTCGCGCGCCGACGGCAGCCAACAGATCGACCGTTACGTCGTGGGTCAACGGTCGGGGCGGAGTCACCCCCTCGAGCGCCGAGTGAATGGCGGAAGCCTCGGGACCTCCGACATAGATGGACATGACGCGACGCTTGCCGGAATTCTCGCGAAGGAGAAGCACCGGCACGTTCGATGGCATCTCGACGCGCAATCCGACGACTTCGACCTCTCTCATCCCGAAGGACAGGCTACTTACTGACGGGGCTCGAGGAATTGGCCAACCGCGTGTTGCACGAGCACGCGACGGAGGTCACCGGCCAGGTCGACCAGATTCGACAGCATTTCGACGGACTGCGCGCGAGCCTCGGGATTGCGCTGACGCAGCAGCGGCATGAGGCGCTGCTCGAAGAGCGCCGCTTCCTTGTCGGCGGCCAGCCTCCACGACTTCAAATGACGGATGTCGATTCCGAGGTCCAGGAAAGACTTGGCAAGCCGGGCCACCTCGCGGGCGGATCCCTCGTAGAAGGTGTCAGGACCGACCTTGCGCGCCGTGATCAACCCGAACTGCTCGAGCGAGCGCACATCATCGACGGACAGTCC
>CAYFNP010000006.1:8465-18579 GCA_964344425.1 uncultured Bifidobacterium sp.
GCGCCGTGATCAACCCGAACTGCTCGAGCGAGCGCACATCATCGACGGACAGTCCGCTCGTTTCGACGAGATCATCGTGTGCGATCGGTCCGGCAGCGACCGCAGGACTCTTCGGCTGTGGCGTCGGCGCACTTGGACGCGGCACGCCGCGTCGTGCCGCAGGGTGCTGGCGCTCGGATTCGGCGAGCACCACGGGGTCGACCTCGATCTCGGCGCTCTCGTCGTCGGCGACGGTTCCCACGTTCAGTCGGTGAATTCGAGCCAACTCGCGACTGACGTCGGTGACCGATTGGTGGCGGAGAGCCACCGGGAGACTGCTGTTACCGGTTGGGTCACGCGGAAGTGCACCGGATTCGTCGAGTCGGTCGCGAATCACTCGGAGAGGGAGATAGTTCGTCTCTTGCTCGCGCAAGATGTAACGCAAGCGTTCGATTTCGTCGTCGGTGAACTTGCGGTAGCCCGAGGGTGTGCGTTCGGGTTCGATCAGACCCTGACTTTCGAGGAATCGGATCTTCGAAATGGTGACATTCGGAAACTCCTCGAGCAGGAGACCGAGTACCTCGCCGATGCTCTTGTAACCACGTTCTGCCATCGTCACTCGCTTCGATCGAAGAAGACGAGACGAAACTTTCCGATTTGAACTTCGTCGCCGTGGTACAGGCGAGTTTCGTCGGTGCGCTGCTGGTTGACGTACGTTCCGTTCAGCGATCCGACGTCGCGCACGACGTAGGCGCCGTCAACCCACACCAACTGCGCATGCCGGCGCGACACCGTGATGTCGTCGAGAACGATGTCCGAATTCGGGTGACGACCGATGTTCGTCGTTCCGCTCATCAGAGGGAACCGATCCCCGTACTGCTCGCCGGTTCGCGACACAAGGACCGCACCACCGATCGGAAGTTCGGAGGTGCGAAAGATCACGTCATCGCTGTGGCCGGGCGAATCCTGCAACGCATCCACTCGCGTCAACGTGATGGTCCTGTCGGCCGTGTTGTCGAGAACCGCACCGCACACGCTGCAGAAAGCCGCCTGGGGCGGATTCCGATGCGCGCAACGGTTGCAGTAGGTGTAGGACACGCGTCAGGCTCCGGTCAGACCCGCGTAGGCGGCTGCATCGAGCAAACCACCCATTTCGGACACGTCGGACATTGCGATCTCACAAATCCAACCCTCGCCGTAGGGGTCCGAATTCACGAGCTCGGGATTCGCGGCGAGCGCATCGTTGACAGCCGAAATCGTGCCCGACACCGGTGCATAAATGTCGGAAACCGACTTCGTGCTCTCGACCTCGGAAAAGGAGTCTCCCTGCGAGACGGCGGTCCCGACCGATGGCACCTGGACGAAAACGACATCGCCGAGCGCATCCTGCGCGTAGTCGGTGATGCCGATCCTGACGGTCGAACCGCTCTGACGCACCCATTCGTGGTCCGAGCTATAGACGAGATCGCCGGGTACTTGCATGGGTCATACCGTAGTTCGGCGAGCCCGTCCGGCGCGGAGATGCTGGCGGACCTTCGGCACGTATTGGATGGCCGTCAGCCAACTGAGCGCAAGACCCGGTACGACGAGCACCCACCCCGCCACAGCAAACAGTGGTTCGAGTGCGATACCGGACCGCGAGAGGGTCAGTGCCGGAACCGCGAACATGAGAACGAAGGTTGCCCACTTCCCCAGATAGGTGACGGCAAACCGCTCCATTCCGAACGCGGTTGCGACGATCATCATTGCGCCAACGCCGATCTCTCGAGAGAGAATCAATCCGGCCACGACGGGATTCACTGCGCCATCGAACCCGAGCGCGAGAAGGCCAACGATGAAAAGCACCCTGTCAACCGTCGGATCGAAAATGGCGCCGAACGGCGAGGTCTGGTTGAAGCGCCGCGCGACCCAGCCGTCGACCCAGTCGGTCGCGCCGAGACAGCCGATGATGATTCCCGCAGCCAGACGCGACTCCCTGCCGACCAGCACCCAGAGAAACACCGGCAGACAACCGAGCCGCACCAACGTGATCGCATTCGGCACGGTGAGGAGACTGCGACGGGAGAACAGTTCCGACACGGCGACAACCCTAGACGGGTCCCCGCCGTCGATGGGCGGTTGCGCCGGATGATTAGTCTCGGTCCATGGGTGGTACCGATGCATTTTCCGCTTTCGATCTGGGTGGCAAATTCGCGCTGATCACAGGAGGGGCTTCGGGCCTTGGCGCGGCGACGGCAGAACTGATGACGAACCGCGGCGCGCGGGTGGCGATTGCCGACATCAACATGGACGCGGCGTCCGACCTGGCGCGTCGTCTCGACGGCATCGCCGTGCAGTGCGATGTCACCGATTCGGCGCAGGTGCGTGCGAGCGTCGAGAGCACGGTTTCGGCCTTCGGCGCGCTCGATGTGATGGTCAACAACGCCGGAATCGCGCCGCCGCCCGACAACGAGCGGTTCCAGAAAATGGTCAACAATCAGATGTCGAGACTCGACCCATCGATCACGGCCGAACCGCTCGACATTCTCGTCAATCTTTCCGACGGAGTGTGGGACCGCATGATCCGAACCCACCTGTACGGCGTCTTCTACGGCATGCGCGAAGCCCTCGCGCACATGACGCCGCGTCGGACCGGATCGATCATCAACATCTCATCGATTCTCGGCATGCGTCCCTCGGCTTCCGCGCCGCACTATTCGGTCGCCAAAGCCGGCATCATCGCGCTCACCAAGGCGACCTCGGCCGAGGTCTCCCAATTCGGCGTGCGCATCAACGCGGTTTGTCCCGGCTACACCGACACTCCCCTGCTCAGCCACTACTCGGAGATGATGCGGTCGGTCATCGTTTCGCAGATCGGCATGGGACGCATGGGGGTCTCGGACGAGATCGCCCAGGTCATCGCGTTTCTTGCCTCGCCGGCCGCGTCGTACTGCACGGGCGAGGTCTTCAGCGCATCCGGCGGCTACCTCTCATGAGCACGATCTTCACCAAGATCATCCGTGGCGAACTGCCCGGCACTTTCGTTCACCGCGACGACGACCTCGTCGTCTTCATGACGATCAACCCCATCGCTCCGGGCCACGCCCTGGTGGTCCCCGTTGCCGAGGTTGATCAATGGACCGACGTCAATGACTCCACACGCACGCACATGTTTGACGTGGCCCATTCGGTGGCCGCCGCACAAAAAAAGGCCTTCTTCTGCCACCGCGTGGCGCTGATCATCGCCGGCTTCGAGGTTCCGCACTGCCACTTGCATGTCATCCCTGCCAACGACATGGGTGATGTCTCGTTCGCAAACGCAGCCGCAAAAGTCGACCCCGACGAACTTCGCCGCAACGCCGAGGCCATCAAGGCCAACCTCAAACTCTGAGGGATCAGTCGAAGAGACTGTCGGGCAACTGGCCCGACACCGCCTCGACATTGCTCGGGTCGTTGTTGCGAACCGAGTTCACCTTCGTCGACACCTCGACTGCGTCGAGAACACCGTCGCGCAGCGGCAGCAGCGCCGCGACAGCCTCGACCTGGTCACCCTCGAGCCACGCCTCCAGCGCGTCTCCCTCGAGAACCGCAGGCATCCGGTCATGAATCTCGGCCAGATGCGGGTTGGCCGCGACGGTGATCACACACGCACGTGGGTAGCCGCCACTCTCGGTGTCGCCCGCATCCCATAGCCCGGCAACCGCCAGTGGTGCGCCGTCACGTCGGGAGATGAAGTACGGGATCTTGCGCTTCGCCTCTTTCGTCGTCAACCACTCGTAGTAGCCCGTCATCGGCACGATGCACCGGTGTGCCGGAACCAGATTCCGAAACGACGGTTTCTCCGTCACGGATTCCGCCCGAGCGTTGATCAACGGCGATGAAGATCCCGCGGAGCGACGCCATGCGGGCATCAGTCCCCACACGAACGTGTCGAGCCTGCGACGGTCGCCGATGTCACGAATACCCGCAACCCGACTGGTCGGGGCGACGTTCCAACTCGGACGCAGTTCGACGTTGCCCGCGTCGGCGTCGAACACGGTAGCCAGGGTTGACACGGGGGTCGAGGCGACGAAACGACCACACATCGCGTTCGAGTGTAAGACTTCGTTCATGCGCATCGACCTGCACATCAACCAGGCCCTCGCGCCCTTCTCCGACATCATGGACTGCGCGGTCCGCGCCGATGGCTCGACCTACGACGCAGTGTGGGTTCTCGACCACCTTGCCTCGATGGAGCCGGCAAGAAACAAGGGACAAATGCTCGACGCGCACCTTCTGCTCGGCACCATCGCAGCCCGAACTTCACGGGTTCGCCTCGGCGTGCTTGTCAACAACGTGGCGGTCAGGCCGGCCGAGGTGATCGCGGGCGCGACCGCCTCGCTCGACATTGCCTCGGGCGGACGCGCGGTTCTCGGCCTCGGGGCCGGGGCAGCGCCCGGTACCTACTTCGCCGCAGAGCACGACGCGCTCGGCAACCGCCTCGAACCGTCCCTGTCGGCGCGCCACGACCGGCTTCTCGACACGCTCTCGCGCATCAGGGCGATCTGGAACGGCGAACATGACCGCGATCTGGTCTTCCCCCGACCAGCGGGTGACGTGCCCATCGTGGTCGGCGTGAACAGCGTTGCCCTTGCCCGTCACGCCGTCGCAGCCGGCTGCGGCATCAACGTCCGCGGCAGTCATCCTCGCCTGCACGAGATTCTTGATTGCGTCGTCGCCTCATCGGACGAGTGGTCGTCGTCTGTGTGGTTCCCTTTCGACAAATCACTCACGGATCCCTCGCACCCACGCTTCACGGACCTCGAGCAACGTGGCGTGCAACGCATCGTGCTGCTGACGTCGGCACCCGACGACGTCCTCAGCGCCTGATTCGCACCACCAGCACCGGGTCGTCCTCGGGTTCAAGAATCGCGAGGAGTCGCTTCATCACCGTCCGAGAAACGCTCACGCAACCGCTGGTCGGTCTGGTTCGACCCGATGCGTCGTACGAATGCACATGAATGAAGATCGCACTCCCCTTCCCGACGACGACCGGAGACGAGTTGTAATCGGTGGTCAGCGCGAACTCGTACGGTCCCGCCATTGCAATGCGGCGCAAGTCCTCGTTGGGTGTCGCGCAACGCGGCCTTCGCACTCGCGTGTTGTAGGCAGGGTCGGCCACGTCGGAAATCCAGCAGTCATCGACGCGCAGACGGCGATACGAGAGGTTCGTCGTTGCCGAGGCACCCAGTCCGAAGGCTCCCGTGATCCGGAACGTTCCGAGCGGCGTGGTTCCGTCGCCCTCGCGGTGGTCACGCAGGACGCCGTTGCGCCCGACCCTCGCATCGACCGGACCAAAAACCGTCTGCAGCCCCTCGGCCGTTTGCTCGACCACCGTCAGGGTCGCCTGCGTCGAACCGGCCGACGCCACCTCGACGATCACACGCACACGAGCGCCCTGCGCCGACGCGGCGCCTGAGCCGGCGACACCGACAATGCCCGCAACAAACGCGACGACCGAAGTCAAAAGCCAGCGAGGTGACATGAATTGTCGGGCTGGCGGGATTTGAACCCACGACCTCTTGTCCCCCAGACAAGCGCGCTAACCAAGCTGCGCCACAGCCCGTATCGCCCGAAGGCTACCTGAACAGATCGACAACCCTCCACGACATGTAAAGGATGAGGGCAACCATCAACAACTTGAAGTGCCACGGCGCCTTTTCGGAGCCGTCGTCGGATTCGCCGCGAGCAAGCTTCTTCAGGTCGAGGTTCTTCGCGGTGATGCGACCGTGAGCATCGGGCAGGTCGGCAACCCTGCCACAAACGGGACAGGCACCGTCTTCGGTCATCGCACTCGGCGCGAAATATTTCGCGCACTCTTCGCACCACGGCACGGTTACTCGGCCCTCCGGCGCACGCGCAACTTGATCGGTGTCGAGCCGAACTCGAACGCTTCACGGATGCTGCGTTCGAGGTACCGCAGATACGTGGCGGGCAGTTCGCGGTTGACGAAGAGGGTGAACGTGGGCGGGTCGGCTGCGCCCTGCAGGGCGTAGAGAACGCGTGCTCCGCCACCCGCGGGTTGGCGCTGCTGGGCATCGGCGATCACGCGATTGACGTCACGCGTCGGCACACGCCGGTGGTACTGCTCGATCGCATCCTGAATGATCGGCATGAGCCGGTGGACGCCCTTGCCCGACAACGCCGAAATACGAAGTACCGGTGCGTCGGACAGGAAGTAGAACTTCCGGGAGAGTTCGACCGACATTTCTTCGCGCGCCTCGGTATCGAGCAGGTCCCACTTGTTCAACACCACGATGATCGGACTGCCCGCCGCATCGATGCGCTCGGCCAAGCGCTGGTCTTGGCTGGTGATCCCCTGTGTCGAGTCGATGACCAGCAGTGCGACGTCGGCCTCGTCGACCGCACGTAGCGCACGAACGAGCGAGTAGTACTCGGCCGAATCGTCGATCTTGGTACGCCGACGCATGCCGGCGGTGTCGACGAGGACCAGTCGACCCTCGTCGGAATCGACCAGCGTGTCGATGGCATCGCGAGTGGTACCGGCCATGTCGTGAACGACGCTGCGTTCCTCGCCGCACAATCGGTTGAAAAGCGTGCTCTTGCCAACATTCGGACGCCCGACGATGGCGATGCGCGGCACGCCCGCCAGTTCATCGTCGGATGCGCGTTCGGCGACATCTTCGTTGTCGACCTCGGGCTCGTCGTCAAGGCCCAGTTCCGACACGACGACGTCGAGCAGGTCGCCCGCACGGCGGCCGTGAAGGGCCGATACCGGTACGGGATCCCCGAGGCCGAGCGAGAGGAACGACCAGCGGTCCGTTTCACGACGGTCGTTGTCCGCCTTGTTCGCAACGACGATCACCGGACAGCCGGATCGCCTCAACCACGACGCGATGCGCTCGTCTTCGTCGGTCGCTCCGATGGATGCGTCGACCACGAAGAGAACCATGTTCGCCTCTTTGACCGCGTTTTCGACTTGGCGCGAGACCTTCTCGTCGAGTGCCGAACCGCCCGGCATCCATCCACCCGTATCGGTGACCGTGAACTCACGACCGAGCCACGAAGCGTCGTGGGTGTTCCGGTCGCGCGTGACGCCCGGACGATCTTCGACGATCGCCACCTGACCGCCGACGAAGCGGTTGAAAAGCGTGCTCTTTCCGACATTCGGACGGCCGACGATGACGACATGGGGCTTCATGGGGACCGTTCGAGGATACGGCGCAGTGCGACACCATCGGTGGGCACCACGGTCACGTTCCCGGGCAAATCGGCGGGAGTCGTTCCATCGAGGAACCGCCCCTCGGACAAACAGACGTCGGGAAGCAGGAAATCGTCGATGTCGGGATGATCACGCATCACGCGTGCGATGTCCTCGCCGACCATCAGACCCGCGACCGCAGTGTTGCCACCAAAGAAGTCGTTGCGCACCGGGATGACCAGCACGTCGCTGCCCGCCACGAGTTCGGAGAGAACCGGGGCCGCGTATTCCCCGGTAAGGATCGCCGTGCGGCCGCGTACAGGAGATGCGGCGCGCGACCTCAACTTCACCGGTCGAAGGCCCGTGTCGCCAGCCGGATTGGCCGGCATTCTCTCGGCGCGATAGCCGGCCGCCGCGGCGCCGTCGACGGACGCGAAGAAACCCGACGTGGGACCAAGCGGCGAAGTTCGGCGACCGAGAAACTCTTCCTGAAAGCACGAGACGATGCCGATGCCGTCTTCGTACATCGGAAACTCGCCGTACTCGGTGGCCGCGGGCATCGCCGCACCAGCCAGCAGATACAACTCGTCTGATGCCCAGAACATGGGGTGGCCGACGGTTTCGCGGGCGACTGTGCGCCATTTGTCGATCACTGCCAGCGACGCGGCTGCCTCGTCGGCGGTGTGAACCCGGAGGTCGGCCTCGGGATTGAAACGCGACAAGCCGAGGGGCACCACGGCGACCGCCTCGAGGTCGGCGAATCTGTCGAGAATGCCCGCGCACGTTCGGTCCAGCACCTCTGCGTCGTTGACACCGGGACACAGCACGATTTGCCCCCGCACCGAAATCCCCTGGTCGAGCAGCGCACGCAACCAGCGCAGACTCATCGATCCTCGGTCGTTGCGCAGCATCGCGGACCTACCCCACGGGTCCGCATCGTGGATGCTGACGTGAAGCGGCGACAGCCTTTGGTCCACGACACGCTCAAGATCCATTTCCGTGAATCTGGTGAGCGTGGTGAAGTTTCCGTAAAGGAAACTCAGCCGGTAATCGTCATCCTTCAGGTACAGGCTGCGGCGCAGGCCCTTCGGCAGCTGGTAGATGAAGCAGAACGAGCAGTGGTTGTCGCACGTTTGCACGCGGTCGAACACGGCGCTCGCGATCTCGACCCCAAGCGGCTCGCCGGCGGCTTTCTCGATGTCGAAGTCGACGAACATCCCGCCTCTGTCAACCCGCAGGGCAACGTGCGCTTCGTCGACGGCGTGGTGCCAATCGATGATGTCACGGATCGGACGATCGTTGACCATTGCGACGACGTCGCCCGCGCGCAGGCCGGCTTGATCAGCCGGTGAGTCAACGGTCACCGCGGTGATGCGGGCGGTCAAGTCGATGCGATCACCCACGACCACAGGCTAACGGGGGCACGTTCAGGCCCGCAGTGTGGTCGACAAGTAGCGTGTGAAGCGGTGAGCACCGCGTCCGACACACGACACGAGAGCAACGTTGACAAGGTTCTTCTCGCGGCCCCGCGCGGTTTTTGCGCCGGAGTCGAGATGGCCATCAAGGCGCTTTCGTGGCTGGTGCGGTCCTTCGAGCCTCCGATCTACTGTTACCACGAGATCGTCCACAACCGCATCGTCGTCGATCGATTCCGCGAGCAAGGCGTGGTGTTTGTCGACGACCTCGCAGAGGTTCCGGAAGGCAGCCCGATCATGTTGTCCGCGCACGGCTCACCGCCCGCGGTCGTCGACGAAGCCCGACGTCGAGGCAGTTACGTGGTCGATTCGGTGTGCCCGTTGGTCACCAAGGTGCACCACGAGGTCAAGGTGCGGTCGAACAAGGGCTACCGCATCATTTACGTCGGCCACGAGGGCCACGAAGAAGCCGTCGGGACCATGGCGGTCGCGCCCCGCGCGATCAGTCGTGTCGAGACGACACAGGACGTCGATGCGCTTCCGCAGTTCGAAGAACCGGTGGCGATTCTCGCCCAGACAACCCTGTCGCACCGCGACTGGTCGGATGTCGCGGTGCGAGTCCGCGAGCGCTTCCCCGATGTTTGGTCACCCGGGCGCAGCGATCTGTGTTTTGCCACCACGAACCGTCAGAGCGCGCTCATGGCAATGGCGCCCAGATGCGACGTCATCATCGTCATCGGTTCGTCGAATTCGTCGAACACGCGCGCTCTCGAACGTCTCGCCCTCGAGTCGGGTTGCCGAACCGTTCTGCGCGTCAATCGGGCCGACGAGATTCCCGCCGGTTTGTCCGGCACCGTCGGTGTAACCGCCGGAGCATCGGCGCCCGAAGAACTCGTCAACGAGGTCCTCGCTCGCCTCGCACCGCGCCATGGGGTCGAAGAACTCCGGGTGACCGACGAGGACGAGTACTTCCCGCCGCCGCGCAACATCCGCGATCTTCAGGCAGCAACTCTCACCACCTGTTATGCGATGCTCGGCGTCCCCTCGCCGGCGCGCGCGGCAACCAACGACCACCGAATCCTGGCAAGTACGGTTCTCGACGCATTGCGTCACAGTCCGGCCTCGTCACGCTGAAGCCGCACAAATCGAAAGGACTCAGATGATCTCTCCGACGCTCGACTCGCTGCGGACCTTCCTCCACGTGCTGGCGGCGTCGGTCTGGGTGGGCGGCCAGATCGTTCTCGGGGGCCTTGTGCCGCGCGTACGGCGCACCAACCCCGAGGCCCTGAAGACCATCGCCAACGGGTTTTCCCGCGTGGCGTGGCCCGCGTTTGCAATCTCGGTCGTGACCGGCATCTGGAACATGCTCGACATCGATGTATCGGCAATGGACTCCACCTACCACGTCACCCTGGGCGTAAAGGTCGTTGTCGTCATGCTGGCCGGATTCGCGGCAGCCGCGCACGCGAACACGAAGAACAAGTTGGTCCTCGCCCTCGGCGGCGCGATCGGTCTCCTCGCCTCGCTCGCCGCGATGTAC
>CAYFNP010000007.1:0-15170 GCA_964344425.1 uncultured Bifidobacterium sp.
GACCAACCGGACACGGCGACGATGCGCATGACGAGGATGCGCTCGAAGGGTTCGTCGGCGTACTGCGGATAGCGCGTCGCAAGGAGCGCGGAGAGATTGCGGGCGTGAGTGCCGTCCGCATCGGGCTCGGCGCGCAACGTGGCGCGGGCCCACCACAACTTCGACCAATCGGCGGCGTCCCAGTGCTGCACCAGAAGCGAGGCGCGGGGGTCGTGGTCGAGGTTGTCCTGGCGTTGAAGGCGGGTCGAGGCCTTGGGCTTCACCCGGTCAATGGGAATGCCGAGCAGGTCCCCATCGACCGCGAACACGACGGGAATGGTGTCGACGCCACGCTCGGGGTGCACGGTGGCGAGGACGCCGTGATCGTGGGCGGCCAGGCGTTCTCGGGCGAGTTCGGGCGTCAGTTTCATTGGCTTCGGAAAGAATATATCATGTGTGATATAAATACGTGACCGAGCGGGGACGACCCTGTTCGCAGGGGAGGTGGTCCCATGAATCCAGCGGTTTGGGTGGCACGCCATGCGATGTCCCGACCCGACGCGCCCGCGGTGGCCGAGGGTGAACGCGTACATGCGACATGGCACGAGTTTGCAGCGAAGGTCGCGGCGTTGGCCGGCGGCTTGCGCGAGATGCACGGCCTGGTGCCGGGGGACAGGGTTGCCATCGTGATGAGCAACCGTCCTGAGTATCTGGAGGCGAAGTTCGCCGCGTGGCACGGCGGCATGGTTGCGGTACCGGTGAATGCGCGGTTGCACCGCGATGAGATCGCCTACATCCTCGAACACAGCGGTGCACGTGTCGCGGTCGTCGACGATGAGCATGCGTCCGACGTGCAGTCGTTGGTCGGCGTTGTCGCTTCTTTGCGTGCGGTCATCGTTGCACCGGGTCCCGATTGGACCCGTCTTGCAGGTGCATCGCGTGTGGCGATTGAGGAGCGTCGACCCGAGGACGCCGCATGGCTGTTCTACACCAGCGGCACGACGGGCAAGCCGAAGGGTGCGACGTTGACTTTCCGCAACCTGTTGATGATGAGTCTCAGTTACTACGCCGACATCGATGAGGTATCGCCGGATGACAGCGTGCTGCACGCCGCGCCGTTGTCGCACGGCTCGGGCCTGTACGGCCTACCGCACGTGGCACGTGGTGCCGTCAGCGTTCTGCCCGCGTCGGGCGGTGTCGATGCGGCGGAAATTGCGACGTTGATTCGTCGTTGGCCGGGACTTTCGTTCTTCGCTGCGCCGACGATGGTGAAGCGTCTCGCCGCCGACCCCGTGATTCGCATGAGTGACCTGTCGAATCTGAAGACGATCATCTACGGCGGCGCGCCGATGTACCTTGCCGATCTCGAGGATGCACTCGCAGTGTTCGGTCCGCGGCTTGCGCAGATCTACGGGCAGGGCGAGACGCCGATGACGATCACCGGTCTTTCGAAAGCCGAACATGCCGCCCGCGGCGACGACCGTTGGCGTGAACACATGCAGAGCGTTGGCCGTCCGCGCACCGACGTCGAGGTGCGAGTGGTCGACGAGGCCGATCGCGAGCTGCCGGTTGGCGAGATCGGGGAGATCGTCGTGCGTGGGGACGTGGTGATGAGCGGCTACTGGAACCAACCCGAGGCAAGCGCCGAAACGTTGCGCGGGGGTTGGCTGCACACGGGCGACGTGGGAAGTTTCGATGCCGAGGGGTACCTGACGCTGCGCGACAGATCGAAGGACCTGATCATCAGCGGGGGTATGAACATCTACCCGCGCGAGGTCGAAGAGGTGTTGCTGCGACACGATGGTGTGCGTGCCGTCGCGGTCGTGGGTCGCCCCGATGCGGAGTGGGGCGAGGCCGTCATCGCGTTCGTCGTGGCGTCGGGCGAGGGTCCGGTGCCGACGGTCGACGACCTCGATGCGTTGTGTCTCGACAACATCGCCCGCTACAAGCGGCCAAAGGAGTACCGCTTCGTCGACGCATTGCCGACGAACAACTACGGCAAGGTGGTCAAGCGGGAACTGCGCGAGATTCTGGCTGCGGAAACCGTGGGTGCGGGCGCCTGAGGGCGCCCGCCGTCACTGTTCGCGAACGCGATCGACAAAATCGCGGAGGTTGTCCCTCAGTGCCTCGGCCTCGGACATCGGAAGGTGTGTCTGGCGCCAGACCTGGTTCTGGACGACCGCGACGTCGGATTCAAGTTTGGCGCCGGCCTTGGTGAGCTCGATGATGACCGCGCGACCGTCGGCCTTGTCCTTCGTGCGGGTCACGAGACCGGCCTCTTCGAGGCGGTCGACGATCGGCGTGACTGCATGGCTTGCAAGTTCAAGATCGGCCGCGATTTCCCCGAGGCGACGCGGTCCGTGTTCCCAGAGCACCAGTAAGACGAGAAATTGCGGATAGGTGAGGCCGAGTTCGGTGAGCAGTGGCCGGTAGAGCCGCGTGATCGCGTTTGTCGCGGCGTAGAGCGCGAAGCACAGCTGATCGTCGAGGGGTGTCGCGGTCTTTTTCTTGGTCACCCTAAAAATATATCACACTTGACATACTATATCACGCGTGATATATTTTGACCGTCGCCCGAATTCCCTTGTGAAAACGGGAAACCGCAGGAAACCGAACCTTTAGGGGGAAATCACATGAAACTCGCTTTGTACCTTCCGAACTTCCGCGACAGCGTGACCGTCACGGAACTCGAGGATCTGACCAACCAGGCGGAGTCGCTGGACTTCGACTCGGTGTGGACCCTCGACCGCATCGTGGTGCCCGAGGCATCCGACCGCGGCGAGCTGCAGTTCCCGTTCGGCATGATGGAACAGTTCCCGAAGCAGATGCCGGTGTCGGCACACGGCCAGTGGCTGCACGGCATGCCGCTCATCCCGTGGCTGGCAGCGAAGACCAAGAAGGTCCGCATCGGCATGAGCATCATCGACACGCCGTACCGCGCGCCCGCGGTGCTTGCAAGCGAAATCGCCACCGTCGACCAGCTGTCGAAAGGCCGCGTGAACGTGGGCATTGGTTCGGGCTGGATGCCCGAGGAGTTCGCCGCCGCCAGCGCGTCGCACATCTTCCCGAAGCGCCACAAGCACGTTCGCGAGACGATCGAGATCATGCAGGGCATCTGGACGAACGACATCTTCGAGTACCACGGCGAGTTCGCCGACTTCGATCGTTGCGGATTCGGTGCGAAGCCGGTGCAGAACCCGCACCCGCCGATCTACTTCAGTGGTCTGAAGGACCCGAAGCGTTCGGCCAGCCGCATCGCGAAGTACGGCCTTTCTGGTTGGATCGGCATCCAGGACACGCCCGAGGAAATTACGCGTTGGCGCACGGAGATCCAGCGGGAACTCGAGGAACTCGGCAGCGACCGTTCGCTCGACGACGGCTTCGACATGTGCAGCATGATCTGGTTCGTCATCACCGATGAGCCGACCGACCAGACGCCCAACGGCAAGCTGAGCAACCTGCTTGCGGGAACCGCATCTCAGATCACCGACAACCTGAAGCGTTACAAGGAAGCCGGTCTGACGATGCCGTTGCTGTGGCCGCCGTTCGCCGACGTTCCGACGTCGAAGACGATCGACGACATGAAGCGCCTCGTCGAGGAGATCATGCCGAAGGTCAACGAGGCGTGATCGACCGGGGCTCGCGCCCCGACAACTTCAGAGCACTCGTACGGTGCCCGCGCCGGGGTCGACCTCGACGCGGGCACCGTCGCGTATGTCGAGCATCGCGCGCGGTGCGCCGATGACGCCGGGGATTCCGAGTTCACGCGCAATCACCGCCGCGTGGCTGAGCGGGCCGCCTTCTGCGGTGACGAGTGCGCCGGCGATTCCGACAACCATGTTGTAGGCGGGCGTCGTGCACGGCACGACGAGCACCTCGCCGGGAGCAAGAAGTTCGACGGCCTCTTCGGGTGTGGTCGCGACGCGTGCCGTGCCGGTGTACGTCGCAGCACCAACGCCGTAGCCGTTCAGGCCGCTGGTCTTGCGGGTTCCGTCGAGGCCGGCCTCGGAGACGACCTTCTGGATGTAGCCGGCGATGTAGGCAAGGCTCTTCGGCAGGATGTCGAGGGGTGGCACGGGTTCGGGGTTACCCAACTTCAGCGGTGCGTCCTCGACATCGACGGTGGCGCGCCAGTGTTGACGTCCTGCGAGTTCGTCGGCACCAGGGCCGTTCGTCGACAGCGCGGTGCGTACTTCGTCAGCCGACATTTCAAGCGCGTGCTCGGGCTTCTTCGCCGTGCCGCGGACAACCATGCGGCGACCCACCTCGAGCAACGCGCGACGGACGAGTCCGAAGGGCCATTCGAGCGTGATGGGGCCGTTTTCGTCGCGCAGGTCCATTGCAATGCGCGCATCGGCGATGAACTGGTCGAACTCGGCGCGGTGTTGCTCGGGAACGCGTGCGCGGATGGCGGCGATGCGCTGCTGTACCGCCTGCGCACGCGCCGTGTCGTCGCCGTCTTCGGGCGGTGATCCCATGATGCGCGAGAAGAGAATGTCGGGTGATTCCCCGAGCGTCAGCCCGTCGATGTCGTAGCGCGAGATGACCATGTTGCCGCGGCGTTCGAGGAACGCATCGAGCAAACGTGCGGCGTCGGGTGATGCACTGCGAATGTCGTCGAGCGACTGGGGGTTTCGTCCCGATGCGACGACGGCCCGACGGATTGCGCTCAGCTCACGGCCGGCTTCGGCGGTCGACGGTGATGCACCTTCGAGCAGCGCGACGATTTCTGCGGTGCCGAAACCCCATTCGCTGGTCGCGTAGAGAAGGAGTCCGATCGGGCCAAGGTCGAAGTTGTGCAGGTAGAGGTGTTCCTCGTACTGACGTGATGCATGGTCGATCGTCGCGGTGGCGTGCGCGATGAGTGCGGTGTCATCGAGCAACGCAAGGTCGACCCGTTGCAGGTCGAGGTTCATCGCGATGTAGGTGTCGCGCAGGCCACCGGGGCGGTGCCACTCTTCAATCTTTGCGCGCCATGGCGGATTGGTGATCGTTCGCTCAGCCGTCTTCGCGCGTCGACGCATCTCGGGGTGCAACTTCGTGGCGAGCTTGAGAAGCGGAAGCGGCGGCAACTTCTTCGGAGGCTTGTTCGCGCCGATCAGTGGGAAGACCCGCGAGTAGATCATTCCGTGCACGGTGCGGAACTCGAGCGAGCCGACCGGCGCGCCGATTTCGACGAAGCCACGTGCGGTGCCGCGACCACATCCTCGGGATTGGATCATCGCGCTCAACAAGGTTGCGGGTCTGTTGACGTGCGAACGGTCGAGTGACCATTCGCCGGGTCCCGGAGCGGTCCAAGTCAGTTTTTCTTTGGGGTCTCTTGCCACGGCACCACCTTAGTTGCCATCTGACAACTAATATTTCTGCCGTGGGGCCTGATCCGCTGGAAACCGAGGTCGTGATTGCCGGGGCAGGGCCGGTGGGGATGGCGCTGTCGATCGTGCTGTCGAACCTGGGGATCGCGAACGTGGTCGTCGAGCGTGGCGCAGGCGTGCACCCGTTGCCGCGCGCGGCGGTCATCGATGCCGAAGTTCAGCAGGCGTTCGTCGTGCATGGCCTCGGCGACGATCTGGCGCCGTTGCTCACGCCGATGAGGTCGGCCGACTACGTCGATGCAGACGGCAGGGTGCTGTTGGGTGGTGACGTGTCGGGGATCCGCCTGTTCGGCGGCTTGCCCGCGGCCAGCCTGCACTTCCAGCCCGAGATCGACGCGTTGTTCCTGCGCGAACTTCAGGCACGCGGCGCGCGCTTCATGCCCGAGACGCCGTTCACCGGTATCGAACAGGATGCACAGGGTGTGCGGTTGCTGTTGGAAAACGGCGGGACAGTGTCCGGGCGGTGGTTGGTGGGCTGCGACGGTGCGTCGAGCACGATCCGCCGCGCGGTTGGCATCGACCGCGAAGACCTGGGCTTCGAACAGGACTGGTTGGTCGTCGATGTGCGCATCCGCGACCGGGCGGGTTCGGGTCTGCCTGATGTCGCGCGGCAGATCTGTGATCCCGTGCGACCCGTGACGATGATTAGTTGTCACCGCGACGTGTACCGCTGGGAATTCCAACTGCAGCCGGGTGAGGACCCGAAGGAGATGAACCAACCCGAACACGTGTGGCGTCTCTTGTCACCGTGGGTGAATCCGTCGACCGCCGACATCATTCGGTCCGCTTCGTACCGGTTCCACGGTTTGGTGGCAACGACGTTCCGCGCGGGCAACGTGTTCCTTGCCGGCGATGCCGCGCACCAGATGCCACCGTTCATGGGGCAGGGACTCAACTCGGGTTGGCGCGATGCATTCAACCTGGCGTGGAAGATGCGCTGGGTACGCGATGGCTTCGCCGGCGACGGTTTGCTCGACACCTACGACCCCGAGCGCATTCACCATTCGCGTGTCACGGTCGAGCGCTCCATCGAAGCGGGTCAACTGATCGACCAGTTCGCGGGCCGCGTCAGCCATGGCATCAAGCCGGGCAAGGCGTACGGAAGCGGCACCGCGCGGCCGCGCTACGAAGCCGGCGCGGTGGCGGGTGACCACCCGCGCACCGGCACGGTGTTCGACATGTGGCACATGATCGGTGGCGATGCCGAAGCGTTGACGCACATGAGCGTGGTGTCGTCGAACGGACGTGCGCCCGTCCTTCCGTCACGCGGGCTGTGGCGTTCCGTGGCGCTGTCACCGATGGAAACGATGGGCGTCGACCACGTGGTCGTGCGACCCGATGGTTTCATCGCTGCTGCATGCGACGACGCGTCAATCGATGCGACGCTGCGCGAACTGTGCTCGCGCATGAGCTGTTGATCAGCGCTTCAAACCGTTCACGATTATCCACGCGGCGTCGTCGGCGAGTTTTTCTTCGTTGAACGGCCCTTCGTCGGCATCGAACTTCGCCGAAAGGGCGCGCAACGTGTAGATCGCGGCCGCGCCGTGCGCAACAAGAAAGAACGGCGTGCGCACGCCGCGCGACTTCAGCACCTTCTTGCGGAACAGTTCCTCGATCAGTTGGTTGACGGGGGAGAGGGCGCGGCTGACGAAACGGTCGTAGATGTGGTCGAGGTGCCACGACTCCTCGAGGCCCTCGTTGTTCATCAGTCGGTTCATGAAGGGGTGCCGGCTCGACACGATGAGGAAGCACTTGAAGTGACGGTGCAGCACCTCGATCGGCTCGGTGGGAACCGGACCCGCCGCGAACAGCTCGCGGATCTCGCCGAACATCGACTTGAACTCGTGGTCGATGACGGCTTTGTAGAGGTCTTCCTTGGTGCCGAAGCGCTGGTGGATCGCGCTGTGGCTGAGGCCCAAGTCGCGGTTGAGCGAGCGCAGTGACGTGCCCTCGTAGCCATGGGTGGCGAACATCTGCAGGGCTGTCGCGAGGATCTGCTCGTCGCTGTGCAACTTGGGCCGGCCACGCCCCGGGGAAGGTGCGATATGGGCCACCGAATTACTTGTCACTTGCGCCAACCTATCCTGTCCGTTGATACTTGCCAATTGACAAGTAATACCCTGATAGTCAAGCACATGGGAAGGGCTGGGGATGACGGATCTCTTCACGAACGCCGCAGGGTGGGCCGACATCGCGGCGTGGGAGGCAGCAGCGCTGCGCTTGCACGAGGCGGGCCCGATGCATCGCATCGAGACACCCGGCTACAAACCGTTCTGGGCGGTCATCGACCATGCGACGTTGATGGATGTCGAACGCAATTCGCGAGTGTTCCGCAATGCGCCGCGACCCGTGATCGGAACGATTGACGAGGAAGCCAAGCGCCAGCGCGACCTGAAGGCGCTGATCCACATGGACGGCGATGAGCACGCTGCGTATCGAAAACTGGGCACCGACTTCTTCAAGCCGGGCAGCCTCGGACGTCTCGATGCGAAGTTGGAAGACCTGTCGCGGCGTTCGTTGGAAAAACTGATCGACCTCGGTGGTCAGTGCGATTTCGTTCGTGAAATCGCACTGCCGTATCCGCTCGAGGTGATTCTCGAAATGCTCGGCCTGCCCGAGGACGACTACCAGCGCATGTTGCGGCTGACGCAGGAGTTGTTCGGCCAGGAAGACCCCGACCTGCGACGTGCGCCGGCGTCACCCGAGGTGCGCGAGGCCGTCATCGCCGACTTCTTTGCCTATTTCGAGAACTTGACGAACGACCGCCGCGCACGTCCGACGAACGACCTTGCAAGTGCGATTGCCAACGGCGAAGTGAACGGTTGTCCGTTGCCGCACACCGAGATGATGGGCTACTACATCATCGTGTCGACCGCCGGCCACGACACCACGTCGTATGCAATGGCCGGTGGCATGGAACTCTTGGCGCGACACCCTGAATCGCTGGCTGAATTGCGCGCCGACCCGACGCTGATCGTCAATGCAGTCGAGGAGATGATCCGCCGCGCGACGCCGGTGCGTCACTTCATGCGCACGGTCAGCGAAGACACCGTTCTCGCCGGACAACAACTGCACGCGGGCGACCGCATCTATCTGTCGTACAAGGCGGCCAACCTCGACCCCAAGGTGTTCCCGGATCCGCAACGATTCGACATCCACCGCGCGAATGCGAACAAACAGGTTGCATTCGGTTACGGCCCGCACTTCTGCCTCGGCGCACAGCTGGCGCGCAACGAACTGCGTTCACTGTTCAGCCACCTGATTCCGCGGCTCGCACGGGTCGAACTTGCCGGCGATGCGCCGACCTCGCGCACATCATTGGTCGGCGGCGTGAAGTCGCTGCCGATTCGCTACGAACTCACCGCCGCGTAGTCACGGCAGCCCGCGTTTTGCCCTGGCTTGCGCAATCTCCTCGATGTCGGGGACGGCGGTGAAGAGTTCGGTCGGGTGAGGGCCCCAGGCTTCGACGGGAGCCGGGCTTTCGGGTGCGCCCCAGTTCGTGCGGCGCACGTTGTTGGCCCACTGTTCGTCGTCGTTGATGTGATCCATGTCGGCGAAGAACTCGAACATGCTGCCCGACGGGTCACGCAAGTACCAGAAGATGTTGGACCCAACGAGATGGCGACCCACGCCGACAATGTGTGAATCGGGCCGTTCGTTGAGAACCGCAGTGCCGTTCTCGCCGACGGAGTCGAAGTCGTCGACCTCGAGGGCGTAGTGGTTGAGAAACCCGACACGCGCACGGTGGATGAGCAGGTTGTGATGGTCGGTCTCGACACGGCCGAAGGTCGCGTTGGCTCCCGCGAACTGGTCGCTGATGCGGAACCCGAGCCCGTCAAAGTAGAACGCAAGCGATTTCTCGATCTGTGGCGAGCCGAGAACGACGTGGCCGAGACGGCGGGGCGGGCGGCGCTTGCTCGGGTCGATCGAAGCCGCACGTGAGTTCCAGCGCGTGCGGTTGCCGGGCTGGTTGCCGGGTCGTGGTGCGTGAGCGGCGAGCGGTGCGGGTGCGCCGACGTCGATCCGAATGGTGTGGCCAAGCACCGGGTCGGTGCATTCGAGTGTCGTCGACGTGGCGTGTGAGGCAACACCGAGTCCTTCGAGGCGCTTGGCGATGTCGGTGATATCGCGTTCGGCCGCGCACGAGAAATGCATCGCGGAAAGATGGCGATGGTCGCCTTCCTTGATCGTCATCACGGTGGGCCGATCGACGGTGCCGTACACGCCGTCGGATGTGCGTATGAAACCGTGACGTTCCCAGAATGAGCCGAGCTCATCGGGGTTCTTCACCGACAGTTCGATGTCGAGGAAGCCGTTCAGCGCCAAGGGTCAGCCCTTTTTCTTCAGTGGCAGTTTGTGGTCGCCGACGCGCTTGCAGGCATTGACCATGGTGCCGACACCTTCGACGATCGTCGTGACCGTGTCGCCGTCGCGGAGCAACTTCTTTTGCATCATGCCTACTCCGGCTGGCGTGCCGGTGAAGATGACGTCGCCGGTCTTCAGAGTGGTGATGTGCGACAAATATTCGATGAGGAACGGAACGTTGAAGATGAGATTCGCCGATGAATCGTTCTGGCGTTCTTCACCGTTGACGAGGCACTTCAGTCCGATGGCGTCGCGGTTGGCGAACGAGTCGGGCGAGACCGCGACGGGTCCGATGGGGCCGAACGTGTCGAACGACTTGCCGAGGTCGAAGTGGGGCGGCTTGCTGGCCATCTGCACCGCGCGGTCGGAAACGTCCTGGCCGCCGGTGACGGCGAACACGTGGTTCCATGCATCGGCCTTTGCGATGTCCTTTCCGCCCTTGCCGATGATGACGACGATCTCGGCTTCGTAGTCGACGATCTCGCTGCGCAATTCGATCGTCGTATTGGGTGCGGCGATGCACGACGAGAACTTGGCGAACACGACCGGATTGTCGGGCACTTCCATGCCCGATTCGGCCGCATGGGTCGAGTAGTTCAGGCCGATGCCGAACACCTTCTGCGGTGTCGGTGCCGGTGCGCCGAGCTTCGCCGGGTCGACCTTGCCCTCGGGCGTGCGACCCACTGTCTTTTTCTGCAGGTCGTGGAGCAGGTCCTGTTTGGCGAGTGCCGCCATCGGGTCGGACGGCACAGCGCCGCCGCTCAACGCTTCGAGGTCGTGGTAGTTGTCGCCGTCGACGAGTACTGCGCGTCCGGCGTGGTTGGCGAATGTGTAGGTCATGGTTACTTGCTGGCCTTTCGTGCTGCGTCTTCTTTGTCCATCGTTTCCCACACCTCGGCGAGTGTGCGCGAGGCGCTGACCGCGACCGGCCAACCCGCGTAATGGGCGACGTGGGTGATCATTGCTTCCAATTTTTCACGGCTGATTCCGAGGTTGCGCGCGCCGCGGAAGTGGAGGTGCTGTTCTGCCTCGCGACCGGTCGCGACGAGAACCGTGCACGTGATGAGCGAACGCTCCTGAAGCTCGAGGGTCGTGTCCTGCCACACGTCACCGAAGAGGTGGGCGACGGTGTGGCGCGCCAGGCTCTTGTGGATCGCCGGCGTGGCGGGCCCGCCCGCAAACAGTCGTCCGGCAAGTTCACGGCCCGCGGCGATACGCGGGTCGGGTTGGTCGTTGCTCATTTGGGTCCCCTCACTTTTCCAATTTCTTGGCGATTGTCAATGTATACGTTCGAGATTCAGTCATTTCCTGCGCGCTCCTTGGCGAGTGCGGTGCGGCGAACCTTGCCTGCGTCGTCGCGCACGGGACCGTCGACGAACTCGTACGACTCGGGGCACTTGTAGGCAACGAGTCGCCCTGCGACGAATTCACGCAGTTCGCTTTCTTTGACGCCGTTCGGTGCATCTACGAGTGCGTGGACGCGCTTGCCGAGATCATCGTCGGGCAGGCCGATGACGGCCACGGAACGAACGGCCGGATGCGCCTCGAGGGCTGCTTCCACCTCGGCGGGGAATACGTTCGCGCCACCGCGCAGGATGAGATCGGATCGACGGTCGGCAAGGTACAGGTATCCGTCGGCGTCGACGTGCCCCATGTCGCCGACGGTGGTGAAGCCATCGCGCGTGTCGACGCGTTCCGCGCCGCGGTATTCGAAGTCGCGTTCACCCGACGAACGCATGTAGACGTTTCCGATGGTGCCGCTCGCAACCTCGTTGCCGTCGTCGTCGAGAATCTTGATTGCGTCGCCGCCACGGGGCTTACCGACGCTGCCGGGGTGTGCCAACCATTCGTTGCCGCGGATAACCAGCTTCACCGCGCCCTCACTCGAGGAATACAACTCGGTGAGAGCGTCACCGACCTTGCCGAGCCACGCGCGCTTCAGCCATTCGGGACACGGTGCCGCGGTGTGCAAGAGAACCTTGAGAGTCGACAGGTCGTATCCGTCGCGGACTTCGTCGGGCAACTTCCACATGCGCGACAACATCGTCGGCACTGCGTACAGGTAGTGGGCCTTGGTGCGCGCAACAGCGGCAAGCGTCGCCTCGGGGTCGAACCACGGGAAAGTGATCGTGCGGTTGCCGAGAAGGATCGATCGCGTCGACATCTGGAAAGGGGCGGTGTGGTACATCGGCCCCGGAATGACCGCAGCGCCACCGGTTGGCAGCAGTGGGTCGGAATACACCGCTGCGGGCCGTCGGTCGATGATGAGCTTCGGTCGGCCCGTCGAACCGCCGGAAGTTGGCGCACGATTGAACCGCGCAAAGCGCACGGGTTGGGGCGACGACGGAATGTCGGCGGGAATTGCAAAGCCGACGGGAAGCACGATGCGACCGGGAAGCCGCGCAGGATCGACCCCCAACACCAGCGAGGGGTCGGCGAGTTCGACGATGGCCTCGAGTTCCGCGCCGGGCAGTTTCGGCGACACCGGCTGCGGCGTGGCGCCGAGTTTCCAGATTGCGAACACGGACTCGATGAACGTGACACCGTTCGGCAGCGCGATGGTGACGAAGTCGTCCTCGCGAACGCCGAGCGACGCGAAGAGGTGTGCGAGGCGATTCGAGTTGGTTTCGATGTCGGCCGCGGTACGTACGTCGTCGCCGCACTCAAGGAGGACGGCGTGGGGCGTCGTTGCGGCGAGTTCGGCGAGCCGCTCAGCAATCGAAATCAGCCCGTCGGTGCCCACGGGGGAAAATTAGTAGTCAGATGACTAGTAAATCAAGCCCGCGGTTTGGGCCGTCTCTGTCGGCGTTTTCGGGGCTACTGGGCGCGGCCGCGCTGCATGATCTTGTCGCGGCGTTCGGCCACGGCGTCGGCGCTGAACGAGCGCTTGCGCCAGGCCTTCGCCTCGGCCGCCTCGGTGACCCATGCGTCGGCGTCGGTGGTGGTGAGCGAGTAGGTGTTGCGGATCGTCTGCACCCCGGCCTGGTCGTTGCCGATGATGTCGAGGGCGATCTTGCGCGTGAACGGAATCAGTTCGGCGTGCGGCACGACGTGGTTGACGAGTCCGAGTTCCTTCGCCTCGTGGGCGTCGATGAAGTTGCCGGTGAAGCTCATCTCGCGCGCGCGGCGCACGCCGATGGCCTGGGGCAGCAGGACCGAGAGGCCCCAGCCGGGCATGACACCGACGCGCGCGTGGGTGTCGCCGAACTTGGCGTTCTCGGAGGCGATCAGGAAGTCGCAGTTCAACGCGAGTTCGAAGCCACCGGTGACCGCGACGCCGTTGATTGCGCCGATGAGGGGTTTCTTCAGCTTCGGGAACGGCCCGCGCACGCCATCGGAGTTCGGTGTGCCATCGGCGCCAGTGCCGCCGAGCAGGTTGCTGGACGGGTCGCCGAGTTCCTTCAGGTCGAGACCCGCGGTGAACGCAGGGTCGGCTCCGGTGAGGATGATCACGTCGACGTCGTCGTTCGCGTCGGCCGCCTTCATGTGTTCCGCAAGAAGGCGCAGCACCTCGCTGCTCAGCGCGTTGCGCGCACCCGGGCGGTTGATCGTGATGGTGGCGATGCGTTCGGAAACTTCGAGAAGGACGACCGGTTCTGACATGCCGTCATGTTTGCAGGTCGGGTGTCTCGGGTGGAAAGTAGGAGAACGCAAGGTCGCCGAGTTTGACGAGGGTCGAGGCGATCCACCCGCCAAGGGCACCGAAATGGTCGTCGAGCAAGGTGCTCGAACCGTCGGCGAGAGTTTCTTCCGACAGGTCGTAAAGGCCCTCGTAGCCGACCTCGAGCGCGTACTCGGTGCGGCCGATGTCGTTCAACGGATGGCTGATTTCGGTTGCGAGGCTGGCGCGTTCCATCGCGGAATTGCCGATGAGAGGACTAGTGGCAGGAGCGAGCGAGATCACACGCGCGTGGTCGGGCATCGTCGACATGCGTTGGGCACGGAACACGATTTCGATTTCGATGGCGGGCAGGTCGACGAGGGTTTCCTCGAGGTACCAACGTCGGTACATGGCCTGGCTCCACGACGGCCAGTCGAGGGTGATGTGGGCAACGACGCGCGGGGGAGAACCTTCGCCGGGAAGTCCGTAACTCGTTTCCCACGTGAGATCGCCGAGCAACACGTCGGACTGGAAGTGTTCCTCGAAGGCCTGACGTTCGAGGAAGGCACCTTCGAAGGCCTCGCGCAGTGCCGCGATGGCGTCGGTGAAGACGTGATCCAACATTCCGACCGAAGCGTAGCCATCGGATGCTGGCAGACTGTCCGCCATGAGTTTGGTACTCCTCGACAAGTCCGACGGTGTGGGAACCATCACGCTGAACAACCCGGGCGAGCGCAACACGCTCACCGCACCGATGGTCGCCGAGATCATCGCGGCGATGGACGACATCGAAGGAGACGAATCGATCGGTGCGGTCGTCGTCACCGGTGCGGCGCCGGCGTTCTGTGCGGGTGCGAACCTCGGAAACCTTGCCGAAGCAACGGGCGACAGCCTGAAGAACATCTACGAGGGTTTTCTCCGCATTGCATACAGCCCGTTGCCGACGCTCGCCGCCGTCAACGGAGCCGCGGTCGGTGCGGGCATGAACCTTGCGCTGGGTTGCGACGTGCGTGTCGCCGCGCGTCGCGCCAAGTTCGACACACGCTTCCTGCAAATCGGTATCCATCCCGGCGGCGGACACACGTGGATGCTGCGTCGCATTGCGGGGCCGCAGGCAGCGATGGCGACGGTCATCTTCGGCGACATTCTCGACGGCGCCGAGGCCGAGCGGATCGGTCTCGCGTGGAAGTGCGTCGACGACGATCAACTTCTGTCGGTGGCACACGAGATGGCGGCACGTGCCGCGTCGCGTCCGCGCGAGTTGTTGAAGGTCACCAAGCGCACCATTCAGGACATGGCGCACGTCGCCGAACACCCGGCGGCCGTCGAGCGTGAACTCGACCCGCAGGTGTGGAGCACGCGTCAGCCGTGGTTCGCCGAGATGCTCGCCGCACTTCAGGCCAAGATCACGAAGAAGTAGTTCACGACGTGAGAAGGTTCGCGGCGGCTCTGGTCGCTTCGCTCGTTGCGATGCCGGTTGCCGCCGGCCGCGCCGACGCCGCACCCGTCGTCCCCGTCGATTCGTACATCGTCATCCTGGATTCCCGCGACGACATCGACGCTGTGACGGCGGACGTACGGTCCGACGGCGGAACGGTGACCTCGGTCTACCGCTGGGCTTTGGGTGGATTCGCAGCCCGACTGAACGACGCCCAGGTGGGGCACCTGCTTGCCGACCCCCGCGTCGACACGCTGTCGCGCAACAAGCGCGTGCGCAAACGCGACGTCGTCGCGCCGGCGCCGCAGACCGACGCCCTGTACCAACTCGACCGCATCGACCAGCGTGCCCTGCCCCTTGACGGTCGGTTCGCACCGCCCGCGACGGGCGAGGGTGTGCAGATCTACATGAT
>CAYFNP010000007.1:15270-18493 GCA_964344425.1 uncultured Bifidobacterium sp.
GCGGGCTCGCTCGCGGTGGCGAACCTCAGTCTCGGTGTGAAGGCCGACGACGATTCCGTGCCGATGGACCGTGCGCTCATCGACATGGCGAACGACGGCATCGTTCCCGTTACGGCGGCGGGCAACGAAGGTCTCGATGCGTGCGACGTGTCACCGGGTCACACGCCCGAGGCGTTGAACGTTGGTGCGACCAGTCAGACGGACGAACGTTTCGAGTCGGCGCTCGGTGCGTCGAGCTTCGGCGCGTGCATCGATCTCTTCGCACCGGGCGTGCGGGTGCTCTCGGCGGGAATATCGAGCGACACGGCCGAGCAGACACTGACGGGCACGTCGATGGCGTCGCCGCTCGTCGCGGGTTACGTGGCGTTGATCGGGCAGGCCGATCCGGGTGCGTGCCCGTCTGCGGTTCACGATGCAGTGGTCGACCGTGCGACGCCGAACGTGGTGAAGAACCCCGGGACCGGGTCACCGAATCTCCTCTTGAACGTCAGTGATATTTCGCCGGTCGGGCCCGCGTCGCCGGGCACGCCGAGCGCGCTCGTCTCGAGTCCGCTCGAGGACGGTCTCGTCGTGTCGTGGGATCCGGGTTGCGATGGTGGCGCAACGACGGGAACGACGACTGTTCGCTTGTACCGCGACGGTGGGACCGTGCCGGTTCGCACGGCGAACGTGAAGAATGTCAACCGAATCGTCGTTCACGGTCTCGATGCGGACTCGACGTACCGCGTCAGTGTGCGGCGCAAGACGGCGAACGGTGTCAGTGAGTGGTCCGAGAAATCGGTCGCGGTGCGGCCATTCGGCGTGACGGCCGGTGGAAAAGTGCGAACGTCGTCGCTCGCATTCTCGACCGAGGCCAAGGTCCGCGGTTCATGGCGCGTCGACGAAGGCGGCAAGTGGAATTGTCGCGTTCTCGGCGGTGGAGCACGCCTGTGGTTCACGCGCGGCGCAACATGCGATGTCTCGATCACGCCCGCGTACACGAACGTCGCGGTCGGACGCGCTTTCGTGCCGGCCGAGGCTGCGGCGCCGGCTCGCAGCGGCTCGGGCACGCGGATCGTCTACGACCGGAGTTCGCGCAGGTTGTTCGCAATCGATGCGAACAACCACGTGTTGCGCAGCACCACCGTGGTGGGCACGATCGACGCTCCGGTGACGGGCCGTTACAAACTCGCACGCAGTGCCGACGGTTTCGTGGCCACCGCCGCGGGTCGAACGTTGCAGTTCCGCGGAATCATCGACGAATACGGGCCCGATGCGCTTGGTACCGCCCCGTCACAAACCGCTGTGTTCCTGCCGCCACCTGATGCAACATGGTTCAGGAATGCAGCCGCGAAGACGCGGACATTGGTCGTCATTCCCTGACGCGTCACGCGTGTTGCGCGTGCGGGTGTAGGTTCGGGACAAGGAGAAGCTTCAGTATCCGGTCGATCCCGAAAGGAGACCCGATGAGCAAGCGTCATCGCAGTCAGGAGACTGCTCCGCCCCCGCGCGTGGAACTGCGCGCACACGCCCACAACGAGCGGCACCGAATGCATTCGGAACTGCACACCGTTGCGGGACTCGTCAGCAACGGCATCGAACCCGACGACGTCGACGAGCCCGGTCAGGCCTGGAGGGTCGAGGCGCACCACGACAAGGAACGCGCGCTGCGCAAGCGTGGTCGTTCAGCGGCGCGACACTGGAAGACCAAGGCGTGGAAGCGACGCAAGGTGCGTCGCAAGGAACGCGCCGAGGAAATTCGCCGTCTCGCGCTGTAACTAGCGGACGGGCTTACCAAGCCACGCGGCCGAGAGTTCCGCCTTGCGGCACATCCACTCTTCGACCGTGATTGCGAAGCGGTAGTGGTCCTCCCATGCACCGTTGATCTCGAGGAAGCGTTCCGCGAGGCCTTCGTTGCGCAGGCCGATTTTTTCGACCACACGCAGGCTGTTGGTGTTGCGCGGGATGATGCAGACCTCGAGTCGGTGAAGGTGCAGTTCGTCGAAGGCGAACTGGATCAAGACCACCACGGCCTCGGCGATGTACGCATTGCCGGCACGCTGCTGGTCGATCCAGTAGCCGATCGTGCCGGTCTGCATTGCGCCGCGCACCACGTTGTTCAGGTTGACCTCGCCAATGAATGCGTTGTCGACGAACAAACCGAACGCGTACGACGAGCCTGTTTGGCGTTCGCGCTCGCGAATGTTGCAGCGCGCCGCGAAGATGTCGCGGTCGCCTGCGGGGTCGGGTTGGGTGATCGGCCGCAACGGCTCCCACTTCAACAACCAGTCGCCATTGCGCTTGCGGCACTCGGCCCACGCGGCGAAGTCCTGTGCGTTCAACGGACGCAGTACGACGCGCTGGCCGTAGAGGCGAAGGCCCGGTGTACCGGGTGCGCCGTGGCCGGTGTTGGCCGGATGATTGCCGCGCAGCGAACTCATTGCGGGAAGCAGTCTCGCAGAACAGCGGCGAGTGGGTCCCCGCCACGGAGTCGACCCGCGTGGTGGCGCGCAATGGTGGCCACACCGTCGGCCAATGCGGTCGTCGACACCGTGATTTCGGACAGTTTCAGGGCACGCAGGACGGCAACCAGGACGCAGCAGCCGCCGACGATGATGTCGGCTCTGTCGGCGGGCAGCCCGGGGTTGAACACGCGATCAGCCATGGATTCGGTTGCGAGGGTGCGAAAGACGTCCTCGGCCGCCTCGCGCGTCAGCTTCATCCCGTGAAGTGCTGCCGCATCGAACTCTTTGAGTCCGAGTTCCACCATCGCAATCGTCACGATCGTTCCGGCGACGCCGACGAAGGACTCGCACGACTCGATGTCGGGAATGTCGCGCACGACGTCGTCCACTTCGTCGACGACCGCACCGATGGCATTGGTCAGTTCCTCGGGTCGTGGCGGGTCGTGGCGAAGGATGCGTTCGCTCAGGTTGCGTGCACCGAAGGGGATGCTGACGACGCGCGGGGTTCCTGCGGGTGAACCGACGCTGAATTCGGTCGAGCCTCCACCGATGTCGAGCACGGTGATGGCTGTGTCGGCCGCCGGCAGCGACAGGTTGTGCTGGGCACCGACGAACGACAGGCATCCTTCGGTGACGCCGTCGATCACGGTGATGTCGCAGCGCAGCGCATCGCGGGCCGCGGCGATGAAGTCGTCGGCATTGGATGCGGTGCGCACCGCGGCAGTTGCCACCGCGTGCGTTTCACCGACGCCGTACGAGTCGAGCAATCCGCGGATTTC